>JANOWB010000204.1:0-11765 GCA_031417695.1 Polaromonas sp. | reverse complement strand
TGTGGACTTGCCTGAGCCGTTGACACCCAACATGCCGATCTTGGCACCAGGGAAAAAGCTGAGCGACACGTCTTTCAGAATGTGGCGTTTGGGCGGCACAATTTTGCCGACCTTGTTCATGGTAAATACGTACTGGGCCATTTTGGGATCGTCTTTAGAAGTAGAAAAATGAGGGGCTGGGTCGGGGCGGTTTTTAGTGCCCCGTTTTGCCCACAACCCTCTATTATCGTTCCGTGAGACAATACCGTCGTTGTTGGCTCCAGTTACCCGCAACATTTGGGCACTTTTCGGGTTTGTTATTCCAAACTTCCCGCACAAGTTTTCTAGCCCGACTTTTTGACCCCATCTGCCTATCACTGGCGGGTTGCTCTTAAACCAGAGTGCCCAACAGGCCGATCAAAAGCGAAAGCGTCCGAGTGACGCGTCAATATATTTACATGACCTTTGAAGAATTGAATTTGGCTCCGGCCATCCTGAAAGCCGTGCTTGAGCAGGGCTACGACACCCCCACCCCCATCCAGGCACAAGCCATTCCCGCCGTTTTGGCCGGTGGTGACTTGCTGGGCGGCGCGCAAACCGGCACGGGTAAAACAGCAGCCTTTGTGCTGCCCATGCTTCAGCGCCTGACCAACGAGCCGCGCCTGACGAACCGGCGCGGCGTGAATGCCGTGCGCTGCCTGATCATGACGCCCACGCGCGAGCTGGCCGCGCAGGTTGAAGAAAGCGTTCGCCAATACGGCAAATACCTTGAATTGACATCGATGGTGATGTTTGGCGGCGTGGGTATGGGCGCGCAGATTGAAAAGCTGCGCCGTGTGGTTGATATATTGGTAGCCACCCCAGGCCGCCTGCTAGACCACGCTGGCCAAGGCACGCTGGACCTGGGCCAGGTACAAGTGCTAGTACTCGACGAAGCCGACCGCATGCTGGACATGGGTTTTATCCATGACATTAAAAAAGTGCTGGCCCTGGTGCCAAAACAAAAGCAAACGCTGCTGTTTAGCGCCACCTTCAGCGACGAAATTCGTGACCTGGCCAACGGCCTGCTGCGCGACCCGCTGCACATACAAGTCACTCCGCGCAACACCACGGTGCAGCGCATCACGCAAACCATTCACCCAGTCGGCCGTGGCAAGAAAAAAGCCCTGCTGACGCACATCATCAACGAGCACAACTGGAGCCAGGTGCTGGTGTTCACGCGCACCAAGTTTGGCGCCAACAACGTGGCCGAGCATTTGACCAAAAACGGTATTGAGGCTTTGGCGCTGCATGGCAACAAGAGCCAGACCGCTCGCACCCAAGCGCTGCAAGGCTTTAAAGACGGCACCATTCGCGCGCTGGTAGCTACTGATATTGCAGCACGCGGCATTGACATTGACGAGTTGCCGCACGTGGTGAACTACGAGATCCCGAACGTCAGCGAAGACTATGTGCACCGCATTGGCCGCACAGGCCGTGCCGGTAACAGTGGCGAAGCGGTTAGCTTGGTGTGCCTTGATGAAGAAGGCTTCATGCAAGACATTGAGCGCTTTACCAAACAAAACATTGAAGTCGTCAAGGTGCCTGGCTTTGAGGCCGAACCAGACGAGCGCGCCGAGCCGCTGGCCATGGGCCGCCAAACCATTTGGGGCGGTTTGGGCAAGCCGCCTAGCCGCGACGTGATGCAGGCTGCGGCGAAAGCAGCACGCAGCGAAATGATGACCCGCATCCGAGACACCCGAGCAGGCCAGCCTGCCCGTGGCCATTCAGGCGGCGGCGGCGGTGGTGGACGCGGCGGCAACAACGGCGGTGGCCGTGGGCGCGGCCCGCAAGATGGTATGAATGCAGACGGCAACTTTAGCGGCGGCGAAAACGGTGGTGGACGCGAAGGCGGAAGAGATGGTGGACGCGAAGGCGAAAGAGGTTTTGGCCGAGGCCCCCGCACCCCCAACCCGGGCCAGCCACGCCAACAATCAGGTTTCGATCAAGGCAACGGCGACCAACACCGCGCGCAGTCGCCGCGGCCACCGCGCGACGAGCAACCACGCGTTCCGCGTGAAGAACAACAGCGCCAAGACCCACGCGGCCCGCGCGTTGACATGGGCGAGCAGCGCAACGACTTCGACGAACGCCAACCGACCAGCCATGTGTCTGCTGGCTTCCCGTCCTCTGGCCAGCCATCGCGCGGCGGCGGCGGTGGCGGTGGCCGGGGTGGTAACCGCAATGGGGGTGGCGGCGGTGGTGGTGGCGGCCGAGGCGGCAATCGCAGCGGCGGTGGTGGCGGTGGTGGAAACTGGGGCGGAGGCGGCCCACGCACGGGCGGTGGTGGTGGCGGTGGCCGCGGCAACTCGGGTGGCGGGTTTCAGCGCTGATTGTCCCCCGACGCAGGCTACCCTAGCCGTCGATGAAAAAGCAGCCTCGGGCTGCTTTTTTTGTGCTTTTTAACAGTAATATAAGCCTTTTATTCAATGAATATGGGCGCGAGCAGCTACTAAATATGTAGCGCTTTTTAGTGCCTATTGTGAGTGCCTACAAGCAAAACAGGCTTTAGCCCACACGCGCGGCATTTAAAGCAGCAGCTTGTTTTTCCTTTTCCCAATTACAGTTAACAACCGAATTTTCGCAACCTAGGGCGCGCCACATGACTCCAACAACTGACCCTACGCTAGTGGAGGCGCAGGCTTCGTCGGCTTCACGCGCTGCACTCATCGCTGGCGCAACAGGCCTGGTCGGCCAAGCCATCCTTGCACTTCTATTAGCTGACAAGCGCTACACGGCTGTTCATGTTGTTGGACGCCGTGCACCCAACGTGCAACACCCCAAGCTGAAAGTCCACCTCAGTACATCGCTGACCGATTGGGCAAGCCCTGCCGTTGATGACGTGTTCATCGCGCTCGGCACCACCATCAAAGTTGCTGGCAGCAAATCGGCATTCAAGGCCATTGACGGCGACGCGGTGCATGCCTTGGCACGCGCCTCCAAAGTTGCTGGCGCAACGCGGCTGGCTGTGGTCAGTGCCATGGGGGCGAGTTCGCGATCAGGCGTTTTTTACAACCAGGTCAAAGGCGAGATGGAAGACGCAGTGAGTGCGCTCGGTTTTCAAACACTGGTTATTGCCAGACCTTCACTGCTGGCGGGCGACCGCGATGCGCTCAAGCAGCCCGAGCGGTTGACTGAAAGGCTGTCGTTGGTAGCCTTCAAACTGCTTCGGCCGCTGATACCTGCCAATTACCGATCTGTTGAAGCCAGCAGCGTGGCGCAGGCGATGGTTAAGACGCTGCAAACGGCAGGTGCGGGCAAGCACGTTTTGCTTTCAGGCGATATGCAGGCCTAAGCTCCAAATTATTCAAAAAGGCTCATTTTTTTGATATTTTGAGACTCTATTAGGCCCTTAGCGACCTGAATACGGGCGTAAGCAGCTCCTAAATTAATAGTAAATTGAACACCACTTTAAATGGCAATGAAGCGTAAATTTCACTGATACGCTTCATACTTGAAGCGTATTAACATAAAATGGGCTTCATTATGTGGATATGGCTAGCCAAAAAATGGCCCAATTTTGAGTTTGACGCGCAGGCTTTGCAGCCCGCCATTGCTGCCGCGCGCATGGCGCAGGGCCGCATGCTGGGCATGGCCAGCCAGTTGCAGCTGGTTGACCTGACGGACCTAAACATCGACGGCCTGGCGTTTGAGGCGCTGGCCACGGCACAGATTGAGGGCGAGGTGCTGCACCCGCAGTCAGTGCGGCAGTCGGCAGCGCGGCGGCTGGGCTTGCCCGCTGCGGTAAAGACCACAGCGCCCAGCGCCAAGCCAGTGCGCAAGAACTTCAAAGTTGACAACGCTGCACCACTGCGTGAAGAAGCCACGCTAGACGTGATTCAGGCGGCGGTCAGCGAGTACCAGCAGCAGTTGAGTGAAGCGCAGTTGCTCAGCTGGCATGCGTCGTTGTTTCCTGGTCGCATCAATCGGCTTGCTGTTGGCGCATACCGCAGCCACGATGAGCCAATGCAAATCGTCACGCCGCAGCTTGGCAAGAATGACATCGTTCACTACGAGGCACCGCCATCGAAAGATGTAGCAGCACACATGCAACAACTGGTGGCGTGGTTTAACAGCAGCCAGGGCCAGATAGACGGCATAGCCAGAGCAGCCGTAGCGCACCTGTGGCTGGAGGCTATTCACCCGTTTGAAGACGGGAACGGCCGCATAGGCCGCGCACTGAGTGACCTGGCACTGGCGCAAGACGCACAAAGCAGCCAGCACCTGTTCAGTCTGTCGCATCAGTTGCTGGCACACCGCAGCGACTACTACGAGCAGCTGCAAGCTGCAACAAGTAGAGGCAGTTTGAACGTGACGGCTTGGGTGCAATGGTTTGTACAGCGCGTGCAGGGCGCATGTGAGCTCAGCGTGCAGCAAATGCAGGGAGCGGTGACTAAAACACGTTATTGGCAGCAAGTGCGCAGCGTTCACCCTGGCATCAGTGCGGGGCAGCAAAAAGTGTTAGCCAAGCTGTTGGATGCGTGGACGGATGCCAGCAATGGCATAAGCACTGAGAAATACGTCGCCATCACTGGCCTGTCGCGTGCTACGGCATATCGGGAATTAACGGCGCTGACTGGCTTGGGGCTGCTGCTGAAGTCTGGGCAGGGTCGAAGCACCAGATATCAGATTGTGAGTCTGAGCAGTTAAGCACGGACCAAGATTGAAAAGGTCAAAAATCAGACAGTTGCGCACAACACGGATTGCACAACAAAAATACTTTTAGCCTAATGAATACGGGCGTAAGCAGCTATTGATAACATAGCAGACAAACTGCATCAAAAAACTCAAGTGCTGCCGCGCACCACCAGGCTGTAGCCCAGATCAATACACGGCGAGTCCACCGCCTCGCCCTTCATCAGCTTGACTAGCATGCCTGCAGCAGCTGTTCCGATTTCGGCGCGGGGAGTGCGAATAGTGGTCAACGGCGGCAACATATGGTCGCTGCCCGTCAAGTCATTGAACCCGGCAATGGCCACTTTTTGGGGCACCTTGATTTTCATGCGCAGCGCAGCCAGCAGTGCGCCCTGAGCCAGATCGTCGTTGCCAAAAAAGATGGCGTCGACTGGAGGCTGCTGGCTCATGATTTGCTCAAACATGTGCCTGCCCAGCGCCACTGATGATGGTGCGGGGTTCAGCCATTCCAGCTTGGCGTCATGCAGGCCTGCAGCTTGCATGGCGTGGCGGTAACCGTTAAGTCGCTGCATGGTTCGTGAATCTAATTGCGCGCCTGCAAACGCAATGCGGCGGCGGCCTTTTTGCAGCAGGTGGCGTGTCATGTCAGCACCTGCATCGTGCTGCGAAAAACCCACAGCGTACATACCGTCTATACCGCTGGCTTCCATCAAGTGCACGCAGGGTATGCCGCTTTGGGCAATCATGCGGCGCGTGGCGTCGCTGCGCTCCAGGCCCGTCACCATCATGCCGGCCGGGCGGTGCAGCAATTGCTCACGCAGCAAATGCTCTTCTTCGCTGGCGTCGTAGTGCGTTACTGCCATCAGCGTTTGGTAACCCGCAGCGCGCAGCGTGCTTTGCGCGGCCTCGAGCAAGTCAACAAACAACGCGTTCGACAACATGGGGATCAGCACCGCCACGTGCGAGCTGCGCTTTGACGCCAGAGCGCGCGCGGCGGGGTCTGGCACATAACCCAACTTGCTTACTGCCGCCTGCACGCGTGCTACCAAAGCAGCGTCTACCGCGCGTTCGCCGCGCAATGCGCGTGACACCGTGATCGGGCTGACGCCTGCCGCGCCTGCTACGTCAGCCAGGGTGACGCGGCCTGTGGCTCTTGACTTGCTGGCAGGATTATTAGGGGCGTTCATGGCGTGATAAGGGTAAGTACTGATTCGCAGCGCTTTTTACAGAAGTTAGGATAGCGCTATCCAATATTTAGTAAGTCTTAAATTTTTTAACACTTAAATTGTAAATCGCTTAGTAAGTTATGAGAAGCAATTTTTTACCGGGTTCGGTTTTTCGGGATAGCACTGTCCCATTGATTAAGAATATGCGTCAAAAACAAGCGTCAATCGTGATTATGGGAGTAGCAGGCTGCGGCAAATCAAGCCTGGGCGTGGCCGTGGCGCGCCAACTCGGCCTGCCGCTGATTGAAGGCGACGACCACCACAGCGCAGACTCGTTAAGCAAAATGCGCAGCGGCGTCTCTGCTTGACGCCGACCGGGCTGGCTGGTTAACCGCCTTGGGCTTGCAGCTTAGCAGCCGCCCAACGGCCGTGGTGTTGACCTGCTCGGCGCTTAAACACGCTTACCGCGAACGTCTTCGGCAAGCCGACCCCGGCCTGCGCTTTGTGTACCTCGACATTAACCGCAGCCAAGCGCTAGCCCGGGTAACCGCGCGCGCGGCCGAGCACTTTTTTTCAACCAGCCTGGTCGACAGCCAATTTGCCACGCTGGAAGTACCCACAGGCGAGCCCGGCGTGCTTCGCGTTGATGCAATGGCGCCGCTGGCTGACCTTCAAGCGCAGGTTTGCAGCTGGCTTGGCATGCCCACCACAAAGGAGACTGTATGAACACTCACGACGACCATGGCGAGCAAGACAGCGCTGCGCCGCCAGTCACTCGCTTTCAAAAAATATGCAATGTATTGATGGCCAGTTGCCTGGGCGTGATGGCTGTTGCGGTGTTTATCAACGTGCTGCTGCGCTACGGCTTTGGCAGCGGTATTGCGGCCAGCGAAGAGTTAAGCCGCCTGCTGTTTGTGTGGATGGTGTTTATTGGCGCAACGGCGGCTTACCCTGCCGGTGAGCACATGGCCTTCACGTCGCTGGTGGCTGCCTTGCAAAAACGCCCCGTTGCCATGCGGCTTGCCACGGTGTTGATCAGGGTGCTGGTGATTTTGGGCAGCGGCCTGGTCGCATGGGGCGCCTGGCAGCAAGTTGTTGTTGGCATGGGCAGCAAGTCGGTGGTGATGGGCTACCCCACTGCCCTTCTGCCCTTGCCCGCCATGCTGTGCACGGCAGCCATTGCCCTGATGGCGCTTACCGAGCTAATTAAACAAACCCCGCTGGACTTAGGTCACGGCGCAGAAGTGGAGTAGGCCCTGGAAAAGGTAGTTGACCGCTATTGAACACATCACAGATCGCATGAATGCTTACTTTTTTAATGTTTCCAAACGCTCAGCTCCTGAGTGATACCGCTATGAGCCCAATCGCACCACGCCCAATGCGCCCAGCTGCGTTGCTCCTCCTTGTGGGCAGCAGCCCACTGCGTCGTTCCGCCTTGCTGGACGCACCGGGCATGGCGCACTCGGGCCCATCCAACTACTTTTTCCAAGGCAGCAAATGTTTGGTATGACCCCAGAAGCATCGGCTTTTATTGTTTTTTCAGTCGGCATGCTGCTGCTGATGGGTATCGGCATGAACATGGCGCTGGCCCTGGTGCTGACTGGAGCCGGCATGGCCTGGGTGCTGGGCTTTTGGGACACCCAATTGCTGGCGCAAAACCTGGTAGCCGGTGTCGACAGCTTTCCGCTGCTGGCCGTGCCGTTTTTTATTTTGGCCGGGGAGTTAATGAACTCAGGCGGCATCAGCACGCGCATCATCACCATGGCGCAGGCTTGGGTGGGCCACATACGTGGCGGGCTGGGCTACGTGGCCATTGGCGCTGCCGTGCTGATGGCGTCCATGAGTGGCTCAGCTCTGGCCGACACCGCCGCGCTTGCCACTATTTTGCTACCCATGATGCGCCGCCAAGGCTACCCCATGCACACCTCGGCCGGCTTGATTGCGTCTGGCGGCATCATCGCGCCAATTATTCCGCCGTCCATGCCGTTTGTAATTTACGGCGTGACCACCAACACGTCAATTTCAGCGCTGTTTATTTCGGGCATCGTGCCGGGTCTGATCATGGGCGCAGGCTTGATCGTTGCGTGGAATATTGTGCTGCGCAAAATGGATTTGCCATCAGGCACCGCCCTGCCCTTCAAAGAAAAAGTGCGCGCAACCGTCAAGGCGTTTTGGGCGCTGTTGATGCCGCTGATCATCATTGGCGGCATGAAGACCGGCATCTTCACCCCCACTGAAGCCGCTGTGGTGGCCGCGTTTTACGCACTGGTCGTAGCGCTGTTTATTCACCGCGAAATGAAGTTGCCTGAGATCAATGGCGTGCTGGTGCGTGCCGCCAAAACCACGGCGATTGTGATGTTTTTGTGTGCGGGTGCGCAAGTGGCCAGCTACATGATCACGCTGGCGGATTTGCCGAGCGTACTGGTAGCTTGGTTAGGCCCGCTGGTAGACAGCCCACGCCTGTTGATGGCCGTGATGATGATTGCCTTGATCGTGATTGGTACGGCGCTGGACTTGACGCCCACCATTTTGATCTTTGCCCCGGTCATGTTGCCGATTGCCGTCAAGGCTGGCATTGACCCGGTTTACTTTGGCCTGATGTTTATTTTGAACGGCGCAATTGGCCTGATTACGCCACCGGTTGGCACGGTGCTCAATGTGGTGGCTGGGGTCGGCCGCATATCGATGGCGCAAGTTGTCAAAGGCGTGAACCCGTTTTTAATTACTTACCTCATTATCTTGATTACGTTTGTATTTTTCCCGCAGATTGTTACTGCGCCAGTTGCCTGGATGCGTTAACTTTTCTTTTTATTGCTTACTACTTACCACCAACGGAGACAACCATGACCCTTTTTAGACGAACCCTTATCGCTGCCGCAACTGTGGCCACGCTGGCCGCGCCCTTTGCTGCGCTGTCGCAAGACATCAAACCACGGCTGATTCGCTTTGGCTACGGCCTGAACGAGGCCAGCAACCAGGGCCGCGCGGCCAAAGTGTTTGCTGATGCGGTTGACAAAGCCTCTGGCGGCAAAATGAAAGTGCGAGCAGTCGGCGCTGCAGCTTTGGGCCCTGACACGCAAATGCAGCAAGCCCTGATTGGCGGCGCACAAGAGATGATGGTGGGTTCAACCGCTACCCTGGTTGGCATTACCAAAGAAATGGCGCTGTGGGACACACCGTTTTTGTTCAGCAACGTGAAAGAAGCAGACGCCCTGCTTGATGGCCCCATCGGCGACAAAATCAGAGCCAAGCTGCAAGACAAAGGCCTGGTCGGTTTGGTGTATTGGGAAAACGGCTTCAGAAACCTGACCAACAGCAAGCGCCCGGTCAACAAACTTGAAGACCTGGACGGCATCAAGCTGCGCGTGATGCAAAACAACGTGTTTTTAACCAGCTTCAACACGCTGGGCGCCAATGCGGTGCCGATGTCGTTCTCAGAACTCTTTGGCGCGTTGGAAACAAAAACCGTCGACGGGCAAGAAAACCCGTTCAACACCATCTTGTCGAGCAAGTTTTACGAAGTGCAAAAGTACCTGACCGTGACCAACCACGTCTACAGCCCGTGGATTGTGCTGGTCAGCAAAAAGTGGTGGGACGGCTTGTCGAAGGACGAGCAAAAAGTGCTGAACGACGCCGCGGTTTTAAGCCGCGATTTTGAGCGCAAAGACACCCGCGAAGAAGCCGCCAAAGCGGTTGCCGATTTGAAGGTTAAAGGCATGGCGGTTAACGAGCTGCCGCGCGCTGAAGCCGACCGCATGCGCAACAAGCTGACCCGTGTGTACGGCTTGATTGCGGCTGAAGTCGGCATGGACACGTGGATTGAAACGCAAAGCCAGCTGGCAAAAATTCGCGGCCAAAAGTAAGCAAAAAAAGCTGCTTTTAAAAAACCCGGCACTGCCGGGTTTTTTCGTTTTGCAGTGCTGGCAATTGATGCGAGCCAAGCTGATAATCTTGGGGCGGCGCATGATAGTTTATCTGCTGGGCATGACTCGGTGAGTACATTCACACTATTTAATTTATAGCTGCTCGCGCCCGTATTTATTGGTTAAAAGGCACAAATGACACTCAATTTAGCCATAAATTTCGGTTTGCAAGGCCGTGTGTGCATAGTCACGGGTGGCGCGCAAGGCATTGGCCAAGCTTGCGCGCGGCGGCTTGCGCGCGAAGGCGCACACGTCGTTATTGTCGATGTCGACAACGCCAAAGGACAAGCGCTGGCAGACGAGCTCAAAGCCAGCTATTTTGAATGTGATGTGGGCAGCAGTGCAGCTGTTCAGGCCATGGTCAAGCACGCTACTGCCTTGCACGGCCGCATTGACGTGTTGGTCAACAACGCGGGTATTTTTAAAGCGGCTGATTTTTTGGATGTGACTGAAGCCAACTTTGACGCCGTACTGCGCGTTAACCTAAAAGGGGCGTTTTTAGTCGGGCAAGCGGTGGCGCGTGAAATGACCAAAACTGGCGGCGGCGCCATTGTCAATATGAGCTCAGTCAATGGCGTGTTGGCTATTCCCAGCATTGCCAGCTACAACGTCAGCAAAGGCGGCATCAATCAGCTAACTCGCGTTATGGCGCTAGCGCTGGCCGACGCTGGCGTTCGCGTCAATGCCGTCGCCCCCGGCACTATCGCCACCGAGCTGGCGGCGCGTGCCGTACTGACCAGTGAAGAAGCCAGGCAAAAAATAATGAGCCGTACGCCGCTTAAACGCTTGGGTACCCCGGAAGAAGTTGCCGATGTGGTGGCTTTTTTGGCAAGCGACGCTGCCAGCTACATGACAGGTGAGATCGTGGTGGTCGATGGCGGCCGCATGGCGCTGAACTACACGGTGTGACGCAGGTGTACACCCATGCAAATTGCTAGGCCAACACCCCATCTGCGGAGGTTTCCTTGCGCAACTGAGCAGTACGCCGGTTAATCAAGCTGGCGGCAATGGTCCACTTGGCCCGGGTAACCCAACTCGATTTGTCCAGCAAGGAAGGTTGGTTTGCGTAAAAGCACTCTGGGTCGTGCGCCACCCCAAAGTCGATCAGTGGCAAGCTTGAAGGGTCTTCAGCGGCGTACTGGCCGTGCGCGTCGTCTAGCCCGCTCCAGTAGCGTCGGCCGTGGGCATGAATGCCGTAACCCAACACGCGGCCTTCTTGTTTCAAACGCCCCAGCGCGCTGGCCTCAAGGGCATCGTCTGCAACGTAGCTGTCAGCTTGCACCCACCGCTCGTTCAAGTACGCCTCGCCTATGGCGTGCGTGATGTTGGTGTTGCCCAAATCCACGATGCCGCGTAAAAACGCGCCCTGCAAGCTGACAAACCGCAGCCGCGCCGGTATGCCAGACGAGCGCAGCAGCGCCACAAAAAGCGTGCCTTTGGTGTGGCAATCACCGCGCTGGCTTTTAAGCACCACCGCCGCACCTTGATGGCCGTTTAAGGCGATGCAGCCAAAAGGAAGGGCCTTGATGTAGTCGTGCACCAAAACAGCTTTGTGCACATCAGTTGACGCAAGCTGGGTGATGCGCATTGCCTGAATTCGGAGTTTGGAATCGTCCAGGTCAAGCAAACGCGTTCCTGCCAGGCAAGCGGCCGGATCAGAAAGCAAGCGAGGGTCTGCAGTTGTCAAAAGTGCTGATTGTCAAAACCTGGAACGCTTTATTTTGCAAGAGGCAAATGCGCAAGGCACTGCGGAAAACCCTCGGCGCAAGAAAGCTGTCTGGCAGATTAAAAAGTAGATAAAAAAAGCGGCCCAAAGGCCGCTTTTTAAGTCAATTTGTCTTGATTGAGGGGTCTAGGCAATGGCGCCGTTTTGGGCCGCTCCCGCTGTGGCGGCTAAATCCGTGTAATCCTTGACCTTGTCAAAGTTCAAATACTGATAGATCTGGTCGCTGGATGCAGTCAACACGCCCATGTCCAGCATGTACTCAGCCTTGGTCGGAATGCGGCCGAGTTTGGAGCAAAT
>JANOWB010000203.1:0-17103 GCA_031417695.1 Polaromonas sp. | reverse complement strand
TGCCGTTGTTGGCGCAAGTTTCCAAAATATGGGCGATGTCTTTGAAGGTGTTTTTAAACACCCGGTCGTCGCTGTTGGCCAAATACGGCTGCTCCCACGCGTGCTTGAATTCTTTAAATCGACTGAGCATGGGGTACAGCCCCATGTTCATCGACCCCATGTTTAGCGATGCGACTTCTGGCTTGAAAGTGGCCACCGGCACTAGGCGCTCAGCCACCAGCATGGTGGGCGCGCCGCCGGTGGTGATGTTGATGACCACGTCGCTCTGCGCTTTGATTTGCGGCAAAAACGCTTTGAATAATTCCGGGTCTTGCGAAGGCGCGCCGTCAGCCAACTGGCGCGCGTGCAGGTGCACGATAGACGCACCCGCCTGCGCCGCGCCAATCGCTGCATCGGCAATCTCTTGCCCCGTCACCGGCAAGTAGGGCGACATGCTGGGCGTGTGAATGGCGCCCGTCACGGCGCAGGTAATGATGACTTTTCGAGATTTGTCCATGCAATTTACTTTAGCTTTTCTTTAGGTTTTGACCGGTTTTAAAGGCCGCGCCGCAGCCATTGCCGCCAGTGCCTTAAAGCCCCCCGCTACAAACGGAACCAGGTCATTCAAAATGTCACTGGACTCGCGGCGCGTGTTGGCGGTGCGCCCCACCATGGCCTCCCACCGGCCCGTATCAGCGCACACCATCAGCATGCTGGAGACCATGTACAAAAACCCGTCGGCCAGCCGCTCTGGCGGTATGGTTGGCAATGCGCGCGCAAACTCAGACATGTAGCGCGCCGCCACGCCGCTGAAGTGCTGGTTGATCATTTCAGTTCCGCGCGGTGAGTTGGCCAGGCGGCCCATCAGAGATGCAAAGTTTCGCCAGCCGGGGTCGCCGTGGCTGGTGGCCTCTAGCAGCGGGGACGCGTAGTGTTGCACCAGCACCTCAATGGGCAATGGCTTGCCGTTGGCCGCTAGCAGCGCAGTAGCCAGCGCCTCGCTGCGCGCATCATTGATGATCAGCGCACGTCGGGCAACCACCGCATTGAACAAATCCATCTTGCTGGCGTAGTGGTAACCAATAGCCGCTGCCTGAACATTGCAGCCAGACGCTATGTCGCGAATAGACGCGCCCTCATACCCACGCTCACTGAGCAGCGCCTCGGCTACGTCCAAAATAGCTAGCCGCGTTTGTTGAGAGTCGCGGCCCGTGGGCCGCCCAACCGGGTTAGAAGAAGGCTTGCGCAACTCGGCAGCAGTACCTGCAGCCAGATAAGACGCAGATTTTTTGGAGGCAAGGATCATTGAAAACCAAGTAGGAAGTCGACATGAGGCGGGCTGCCATTTTAGGCGTGCCCACCTGCCTGTTTGACAGCGCGTGCTAGTGGGCCGCGCGGATCAGCTCGCGCAGTTTTGAAGGCCGCACGGGAATCATCTGAATCTTCACGCCATACTTTTGCAAAGCGTCGTCAATCGCCGATGACAGCGCTGACGGCGCGCCCAGCCGGCCGCCCTCGCCGCCGCCTTTCACGCCGTACTCGGTGTATGGCGACGGCGTTTCAACGTGGCCAATTTTCATGTTGTGCGGCATGTCGTGCACCATCGGCATGGCAAACTCGGCAAAGTTGGGGTTCACAAACTGGCCGTTGTCGTCAAAAATAAACTCTTCAGACAGCGTGCTGCCAATGCCGTTGGCCGTGCCACCCAACACCTGCCCGCCCAAGGTCAGCGGGTTCACGATGGTGCCGTTGTCATGCACGGCGGCGTAGTCCAAAATCGCGACTTTGCCGGTGTGTGCATCAACCTCCACCACCGCAATGTGGCACACGTGGCCCATCATGGGGTAGAACACGCCGAGGTGTTCGCGCTCGGGATGCGGCAGCGTTGAAATCGGGTGGTCGTAAACGTAGGTGGTCTCCAGGCCGCTGTCGTACTCGGGTGTGTCGGGAAAGTTCAAGCGGAAAAAGTTGGCTTGAATCGCAATGTCGGCAATGCCAACCTGTTTGTCAGAGCCTTTGATACCGACTGCACCGTTTCTGAATTCCAGGTCATTCGTGTGCGCCTCAAGCAAATGGGCGCCCAGCAGCTTGAGTTTGGTTTTGATCTTCAGGCTGGCACCCACGCAGGCGCCAGCAATCATGGTGGTGAAGCGGCTGCCTTGCGGGCCCACACCGTTAAAGCCAGAGTGTGTGTCGGCGTAGCCCACCACAATGTCGCTGGGCTGCACGGTGAACTGCTCAGCCAAAATTTGCGTGACGATGGTTTCCGGGCTGTTGCCGATGAACACGGCATTTAGCGTCGCAAAAATTTTGCCGGTCGGGTCAATACGCAGCGACATGCCTTCAGGCGTGCTGGTCAACGTAAAACCGGGCGTAGCGCGGTTGTTTAATGACCACCACTCGGTGGGGCCGTACACGCTGCGCTCTTGGCAAGTGGCCACACCTACGCCAACGCAGCGGCCTTGCGCACGCATCTCTAGAGCTTTCTTTTTCCATGCATCGTAGCCAATCAGGCTTTGCGCCTGGCGCAGCACTTCCTGGTAATTGCCGCTGTCGTACAGATTGCCAGTGGCAATCATGTACGGAAACTCGCTGGGCTGAATCATGTTCATCAGTCGCAGCTCAAGTGGGTCTATTTTTAGCTCAGCCGCTGCAGCGTCGGCCATGCGTTCCATCACCCAGTTAGTGACTTCCGAGCCAAAGCCGCGGTACGGGCCTTGCTGGCATTTGTTGGTCAGCACGGCAATCAACCGCATGCCGAACGAATTGATTTTGTAAGGCCCGGTGACCTGCGCCATCGCGTTGCCGTTGGTGCCCACACCAAACTGCAAATACGCGCCGTAGTCGTCATACATTTTGAAGCGCATCGACAGCATCTTGCCGGTCTTGGTCAGCGCCAGCTCGGCTTCATACAGGCGGTCGCTGCCGTGTGAATCTGAATTGGTGAAGTGCTCCAGCCGGTCTTCAATGTATTTGACTGGGCGGCCAGACAGCTTGGACAACGCCGACGTCAAAATAATGATTTTGTGGGTGAACACCTTCGAGCCAAAGCTGCCGCCCGTGGTCACCGGCACCATCTGCAACTGGGTGGTAGAAATTTTGAGCGAGCCCGCAATCACAAACGGAATGAAGTTGGAGAAGTTGGTGTTGCAATGAATCTTGTAGCCACCGGTGATCAAATCGGCCTCAGAAATGCAACCCGTGGTTTCAATAGCCTGCGCACTGGAACGCCCCCAGCGCAAGCGGCGTTTCACGATATGGTCTGCTTTAGCAAAGTCAGCATCAACAGGGCCGAAGGTGAATGACTCGTCTAACGCGCAATTGGTCGGCCGGTCGGCTGGGTGAATAACCGCATCGCCTGTTGCAGCAAATGACGCTTCGATATCCACGTTCGCCGGCAAAACTTCGTACTCGACCTCAACTAAATCAGCCGCGTCTTCGGCAATGTAGCGATCTTTGGCAACGATGGCGGCCACCACTTCACCGACGTGGCGCACCTTGTCCAGCGCCATGGCGCGCTGCGTGACCGGCGGGCTGGCAAAACTGGGGCATGGGTCAACTACTGTTGCAACGTCAGCGCCGGTATACACACCAATCACGCCCGGCAGCGCCAGCGCTTTCGACACATCAATCGACACAATGCGGGCGTGGGCGTGCGGGCTGCGCACTGTGGCGGCATGGGCCATGCGCGGCACCGTAATATCGTCAATGTAGTTGCCCTTGCCGAGCAGCAGACGGCGGTCCTCCACGCGTTTAATGCCTTTGCCAATCCACTTTAAATCTTGGCCGGGCGCCTCGCGTTGGCGGCTTTTTGGCAGAACGTTGCTGTCGAGATGGGAAGTCATGAGCTTGTCTCCTTGTGAGTGTGTGCGCCTATCAGGCAGCTACTTTTTCAGTGTTGAGGGCGCGCATTTTTACCGCTGCTGAGCGAACAGCGTTAACGATGTAGGTGTAGCCAGTACAGCGGCACAGGTTGCCTGAAATCGCCTCGCGAATTTCATCGTCGCTGGGGTCAGGGTTGTGGGTGAGCAGCTCATAGGCTGTCATCAACATGCCCGGGGTGCAGTAGCCGCATTGCAGGCCGTGCTCTTCCCAAAAGGCTTCTTGAATCGGGTGCAGCGCGCCGTCTTTGCTCAGGCCTTCAATGGTTTTGATGTGTGCACCATCAGCCTGCACCGCAAACATCAGGCACGACCGCGCAGCCCGCCCGTCCACCACCACCGTGCAAGAGCCGCACACGCCGTGCTCACAACCGACGTGCGTGCCGGGCAAGTCCATGTCGTGGCGCAGGCAGTCGCTGAGCAGCAGGCGCGGGCTCACGTCGGCATGTTGCGCGTGGTCGTTCACGGTCATCTTGATAGCTATCGTTTTCATAAAATCTCCAGCAATTTTTGTTGGTTAAGTTCAGGCGGCTTTGGCAGCTGCAGGCAGCGCCGCAGCCTGGGCCAGCGTGCGCGACACCAGCACACGAACCAGGTCGCGGCGGTACTGGGCGCTGTTGGCCACGTCGCCGAATGGCTCTACCGCGTCGTACGCAGCTTGGCCCGCCGCGTCGCAAGTGGCTTGGGTAGCAGCCTTACCCATCACGGCTTGTTCAGCAGACGGCAAACGAATCGCCCGGGTGCCAATGCCTGCAGCGGCAACGGCCACGTTGGTGAATTTGCCGCCCGCAATCGTTGCCGTGCAGGCCACCACTGCCCACGCATAGTCGCCCTTGCGCATACTGACTTCTTCAAAACCAAAAGTCTGGCCCGCAGTGGCGACGGGCACGCGCACCTCTACCAGCATTTCGTCTGGCTTGATGGCTGTTTGGTACATGCCCAAAAAGAAGTCGGTGGCCGCAATGCGGCGGGTTTGCGCCTGACTTTGCACCACCATGACCGCACCGCAAATCAGCATGATGGCAGGCATTTCTGATGCCGGATCGTTGTGGCACAAATTACCGCACAGCGTGCCCCGGTTGCGCACGGCGGCGTGGGCAATCCACTCGTAAGCGGCGTGCATCAGCGGCACATGTTGGGTCACCAACGCAGAGTCTTTGATATCGGCATGGCGGGCCAGCGCGCCGATGGCGATTTCATTGCCCTCAAGGCGAATGTAGTCAAGGCCCGGCAAGCGATTGATGTCAATCAGCTGCTCGGGCTTGACCAAACGAAAGTTCATCATAGGCACCAAGCTTTGGCCACCCGCCAAAATTTTGGTGTCGGGGTCGTTTTTAGCCAGCAGCGCCAGCACAGCGGCCAGCGTGTCGGGTCGGTCGTAGTCAAAGGGGGCGGGTTTCATGTTGTCTCCTGGTGTCGTGGTTGATCTAAGTAGGATGCTTGTTGTAGTTCATGGCCAGAAAAACTAGCCTTGAAAGTATGGCTCTGGCATGCCTTTGATGCCCAAGCCAGTAATTTTGAAGAGCGCGCCTGCCGTGAATTGCGGCTTGACCTCAGCAGCAAAGTGCTCATGCGCAGCCGGGTGCGACACCCGCGCCATCGACGTGACATAGATTTCATCGAGCTTGTCGCCGCCAAACATCACGCTGGTGATATTGCGCACCGGCATGCCAATGACCAGGTCTTCAGTGCCGTCAGGCGCGTAGCGCACCAGCTCGCCGGCAATCACCCGCGCGTTCCACAGGTAACCTTCAGCATCAACCGTGGAGCCATCGGCAAAACCGGCGTCGCGTTTTAAGTCGCGGAAAACCCTGCGGTTGCTCAAGCCGCCGCTATTGATATCGTAGTCATAGGCCCACATTTCTTTTTGAAAGGTGTCGGCAAAGTAAAACGTTTTGTCGTCAGTGCTCCAGCACGGGCCGTTCGAGCAAATGATTCCCGAGTCAACTTGCGTGAGCGAAAAGTCAGTGTCAAGCCGCCACAGGCCGCACAGTGCTAGCTCTTCCTTGTCGTCCATGCCGCCTGCAAAAAAGCGCCCACGCCGGTCGCATTTGCCGTCGTTCAACCGGCTGCGGCCACTGGCGGTGTCAACGCTACCCACCAATTGCAAAGCGCCGGTTTCAAAGTCAAACGTATAAAAGCCGTCATTGGCCGCCAGCACCGCGCCGCCTTTGGCCCGCAGTGCCATGGCGCCCACTTCACGGTCAATGAACCAATGCCGCGTTTGGCCAGTGCGCGGGTCAAGCCGCCAAATGCTGGGGTTGCCCACCCGGTTGCCGGTGCAGTCCAGCCAGTAAAGCAAGCCGTGCTGCCCATCCCACACCGGCCCTTCGCCTAAGTGGTTTTTGCAATCTAAAACGCATTCAATGGTGTAGCTGCTCATGCTGTTCGTGGGGTTTTAGCGCAGCATTTAAAGAATTTTGCCGCGCTGCTTTTATATCTAATTGGACGTATGCTAAATTAATGGAGCACCAGCAATATTAGAAATAACCCTTAGAGGGTCGAGCGGGCGTTTGTGAACAGGTGTGGCTACAAAGCCGACACCGCGAGACGCGTTGATGGCGCCTTGAAAATCGGCATCAGAATAGAACGGACTGACAAGAATTACTGCATAAATCGGTCTATAGACCAATAGAATCAGGCGCGAGAAGCTATTGAGTTAATAGCATTCGGCAAGGCAGCTGTGCAACCGACTTGCGCACAAAAAAGCTGCCCCGCCGGCGTTGAGACCACCTCTGCCAGCTTCGCGCTGCCGGTAAAAGGCTAGTCACTTATCGACTCTCAGGAGCTCAAATGTCAGTTGGCCGCCGCACGCCCAGCTGCAGCCACAGCGCTTGGGTGCCTGGCTTGGGCACGTTGAGCAAGTCGCACAGGTCCATAAAGTGGCTTTGCGCGCCCTGCTCTTCATTTAACTCGAACGCCGGGCCGCCCGGGCCCCATTTGGTGATGAATGCTTGCGGGGTCATGGGAATAATGACTGTTTAGTAGCCATGTAATGCGTAGTCGAGCGCCGACCAGATGGCATCAGCTTCGCTGCGCAGGTTAGTTACTGGGCGGCGTAGGTCGCCGGGTTCAAACGAGACGGTGGTTAGGGTCTCAAGCACCACGACTTCACCTGCAATTTCAAAGCGCGGGTTCAACACGGCAACCGCGTCGCTGCCTTGCGCGAGCCGCGCCAGCGGAATGGTAATGATGCCAATCGGACGCTTTAAAAAAGCGCTTTGAATTTGAACTACATAGGGGTATGGGCCCCGCATCTCTTCGACCGGGTGCGGATAGACATCAAACTGTGCCATGGTTTAGTTGAAAGAGGGCTTACCCAATCCTTGGGCTTTTCTCCACTCATAAACACGCATGCCCATAGACCCAATTTTGGCGATACGTTGGTTCATCGCCTCAATCGCGTCTTTATTTTCTTCTTCCCATTTGTCGCGGGCAGCATTGACTTCCTCGGGCGTGCGCTCGCACGCGGCCTTGCGTGCAGCCAGGCGCTCGGGCGTTAGCCAGCCGTCGCCTACGCGGTAAGTGGGAGCAGTTTCTTGCACGATGTGCTGGGCGGGCGGCGCTGCTGCGGGGTACTGGAAAGTGGCCGCATCCCCCACGGTGGGCACGGCTTTCATGGGCACCATTTCTACCCGGCCATCGGGGTAGAACACCACATCAAACAGCCGCCCGGCAAACTTTTTACCCAGCGATATCTGGCCGCTGGCGCCGACTTCTTTAAGCATTTGCAACTCCTGAGCTTCACAACGATGAATTCATGCCATCATGCCGCATGAATTCAGGCGTGTCAAGCCGCGCGGCGTCAGATTGCCGCTGCTACTGCCCGGTAGCAGTCACGCCGCAAGTCACTACAAAAGTAATGGACGAGTTGGCCGGAAACGCGTTGTTCAGCGTAACGCCTGAACCGGGCGGGCTTTGCAGGTTAGCGAGCGTCATGTTAGCCGCCGTGGGGCAAACCGCCGCGCCAGTAACGCCTGAGCAAACCACGCTGGTGCAACTGAGGCCCGCTACAGCCGGGTCTTTTAGCAAGGCGCCAGACGCATCAAACGGGCCCAAGTTGGCAACCGTGACGGTGTAGCTGGTGGTGCCGCCTGCCTTTAAGGCGGTGACGCCGTTGGTTTTGGTAATGGTGATGTTGGCGCTGCGCTGCACGCGAATGTCGTCAGCTGTGTTGGTTGCCGCGTTGCCGTCATAGTTGCTGCCGCCCACTGCCCCGCCTGAAGTGAATGCGGTGTTGGCGGTTAGCCCAGCAGCCGCTGGTGGCAGCACAGCAGTTACCGTGCGGCCAGTGGCCACCGACGGGTCGATGTACCAAGCCAGCGCTGAATTGCTGTACGTGCCGTTGGGCATAGTTGCGGGAATATTGACGGTAAAGGTATACGTCAGCGTACAGCCGCCGGGCAAATTGAACGTGCTGGCAGTAAGCGCAGTAATGGCGCCATTGGCCGGGTTGACCACCGCCGTGCGCGTACCCAGTGCACAAGCACTGGGTGCCGTGCTAATGGCAAACGAAGGAAGCGGCGGGTTTGCAACGGTGGCCGTGCCACCGGGAAGGCTGGGGTCGTACAACGTGACACCGCGTGCGTCGCCCTTGCCAGCCGGGTTCACCACCACAATGGAATAGGTGGTGGTGCCCGGCGGGCTGATGGGGCTGGTAGCAGCCGGAGTTGATGTAATTTTGGTGGTGACCAGTGCCGGCAAGCAAGCAGCAGGTACGCCACCGGCCACAGCAGGCAAGGTGGTGTTGTCAACGCTAAACCCAGAGCCGCCAGCGCCCGGCGCTGCACCGTAAGCCGCTTGCGTTGTGCTGCTGGCGTTGGTCAGGCCCGCCGCGCCGCCCAGCACACTGCTCGTAATGCCCAGCGCGCTGGAGGCAACTGTGTAGCCACCACCGCCGCCGCCGCCCGGGCCGTGAATCGTGCCGTTCACGTTGCCTCCCTGTCCGCCGCGCACGAAAGCGGTGATGCCAAGGCCCGATGTGGCCAGAACGACAATGCCGCCGCCCGCACCACCGCCGCCGGCGCCGTCGCAGTTGTTTGGCAAGCCTGGTGGGCAATCAACACCCGCGTTTTTTGTTGCAATCGTGCGCCCGGCTTGGCCATCAGCCAACAAACTGCCTGCACCAGTAACAGTGCCCGCTTTTAAAAATATCAGCCCTCCGCCAGCCCCGCCAGAGGCGTCCAGGGTGGCGTTGTTGTTGGTGCTGCCTGAACCGCCGCCGCCGCCTAGTGTGAGTTTGTTTGCCAAGCCCGCGACTACGGCGTTACCGCCGCGCCCGCCGATGGCGACGTTGTCGTTCCAGCTGTTGCCGCCAATGCCGCCAGCACCAGTGTTGCCCCCGCCGCCCCCGCCGCTGTTTTCAGTATTGTCAACAGGAGACGAATCTGTTCCCCCGCCACCGGCATTACCCGGCGCGCCCGCCGCACGCGAGCCGCCGTTGTAGCTGCGGCCAGTAGCTGCGGTGACATAAACAGCAGTAGCCGCAATGCTGGTGGTAGACGTACCGGCGTTGGTCGACGTGCCGTTGGCTGCGGTGGTGCCGGAAGTGATCAGCACGCCGGGCGCTGAAAACACATTCATCACGCGGTCGGGCGTGCCGGCAGTGCCCTCGCCTTTACCGCCATGAGCAGCGTAGTTGTCAGGCTGAACCCGGTCAAAGTTAGCAACAGTTTGCGTTACTGCGCCAGTAACTCCGTTAAGAGACAAACCCGCATTGCCGCGAAACCCCGCATACGACGCGTTAATGCTGCCGTTATTGACAAAAGCGCCCGACACATCACTGGCTACTACACCGCCGGTCGTTCCGTCCCAGGGTGCTGGCACTACCGACGCCGCAGCGTTGATGGTCAGTGTGGCGTACTGCGGCACGCGAATGACCTGATAGGTCTGGTTGTTGGCAACCGCCGTGTTTTGCGCGTAAGTGTTGACCAGGTTGGCTGACAGATTCAGTAAGTTGGTGCCGACTGACAGCACCCGCGCAAATTCGTAATTACCCGCCGTGGTGGCTGGGAAAGCATACGTTGCATCGTTGGCCAGCGTGGCGCCAGTGCCGTCTTGCATTTGCATAACCATCACTAAGTCGCCAGCTGCGATGGCAGTGCCTGAGCCGCGAGAAGACGCACTGGTGTACCCCACTACCGCGCTGCCTGCAGCACCGCCGGCAGTTGTGCCGGGGTAGTAGGTATTGAGCACTGTATTGGCCGTAGTAACCGTTAACGCGCCCTGCGCGCCGGGCGATGCACATACTTGCGCAAAAGCGGCAGGCAGCAACAGCGCTGAGAATAAAGTTGCCGCCAGAAAATGGGCAGCCAAGCGCAAAGGCTGCCGCGGTTGGCGCAGCGCAAGTTGTGTCGGTTGAATATTCATAACCCTCGATGGTAATGAATGTCTGGGGTTGTCCGCTCAGCAATCACACTTAGGTGCGCCAAAAGCGGCCCAGCATCATGCATTAGTTCACACATTTCAGCGCTTGAGCAGCACCTTCAGCACGTTCTGTACGCGCCTTGCATTGCCCGCGTCGAAATTGCCAGCTAGCACTGAGGCGGTGTCGTCACCCCAAGTGTCGGCTGGCGCGGCGGCGTTGCGCTTGGTCAGCAGCGTGAGTTGCAACATGCGTCGATCGCTGATGTGCTCGGCGGGCGTGGGCACTTCGGCGGCCATCTCTAGCCTTAGCAATGACTCGGCTGCGTCTTTGCCTGACGGAGTTACCACGGCTTTGGCCCAGTTGCCCAACACGGCAGCGGTAACGACTTTGCCCAGGTCTTGCGCACTAGGCAGCAAGGCGGCGTCGCGCTTTTCCCAAGCGGCAATCACGTTGGTCAGCACTTCGCCGTGGGCTTGTACGTGCAGTTTTTTAAGCGCCTGGTTAGCGGCTTCGAAAGCTTCGCGCTGGGCTCTAAAAGCAGCGTCACCCAAGCGCGGGCCGCGCTCTTCAAAGGCGGGGCGCTGGGCACGGTCTTCAAACCGTGGGCGGTCTTCGCGTTCAGGGCGATACGGCTCAAACTTGTTGTCGGTGCTTTGACGTGGGCCGCCGGGCTTGCCGCCCGGTTTGCCACCCGATTTGCCTGAATCTTTTCGGTCGCCAAACTTGCCGCCGCGACCTGCAGGGGCTGGCTCGGCGCGGCGTGCGCCAGGGCGGTCGTCGCCGCGCATGGCGACAATGGGTTTGGCAGGCTTCGGCGGCGTGGCTGGCACGGGCGCGGCTTCCGGATGATCGTCGGCTTTGGCTTCGGCTACAGCTTCAGCTTCGGCTTCCGCAATCGCGGTTTCTTCAATCGCAGCGGCTTCATCAACGCTCGCAACGTGTTCAGCAGCGTCTGCTGCGGGCGCGTCAATTGCTATAGATTCAGGAGCTGCTTGCGCCCGTATTTCTTCGCCTTCAGCATCATTTGGCATTGAAATAACGGCTTTTTCAGTGCTTTCAGGCGTATTTTCAACAACCGGCGCAGGGGCAGGCACTTGCCCACGAACAATCGCTTCAAGTGCCTTGGCGGCTGCATGAATTTGCTGCGCATCCCCACTGGCGGTGGCGGCTTCAACGGCCTTTGCGGCGTCGACCACCAAGCGATCAAACTCACCCAAAGCCGAGGCGGCTTTTTCACGCTCCAGCGTTTTGCGCTGAAAGGCGTCGTCAATGGGTTTGCGAAACGCGTCCCACATTTTTTGCTCTTGCTTGCGCTCAATCGGCATGCCTTGGGCTTCATGCTGCCAGCGCTGCTGCAGGTGCTTGACAGCGTCAATGTGCAGCACTGGCTCGGCGCCCAGCGTTCGCGCTTCTTCAATCATGGCTTTTCGCCGGGCAATGCTCTCGGCACGTGCGGTTTTAAGCGGTGTGTCGGCAGCGTCCATCGCGGCCTTCCACACGGGCTGGATTTCGGCGAATGCTTTTTCGCTTAAGTGCCCACCGTTTTGCCATTTTTCGACAAAGCCATTCAGGCTGCGGATGTGCATTTTCCAGTCGACGTTTTTGCTCGCCTGAATTTCATTGCCCCACGCCAGCACTTCGTCAATCAATATTTGGCGCTGGGCTTTTACTGCTTCGGTTTGTTCTTTGACGGTTTCCAGCCAAGCCTCGACCACCTTGTAGGCTTCGTTGCAGGCGTCATCAAAGCGCTTCCACAGGGCTTGGTTGGGCGTGCCGCCCTGGTCTGATGTTTTCCACAAGTCGCGCATGTGGCGCAAGGCGTCTTGCTGTTTTCTGCCGCCAAGGGGCTTGAGCAGTAGCGCTTCGGCTTTGCCCACCAGTTCTTCCCGAATCTGGTCGGCGCGCCAGCGTTGCCAGCCTTCAAGTTCGCCGGCCGCCGTGAGTGCGGCGTGGGCAGTGGCTTCTAGTTTGCTGTCGATGTTGCGAATGTTTTGCTGCAGCGCTTGGCGCAATTCAGCCGCGACTTTGGGGGTGGCTTTGCCGTGGCCTTCGCCGACTTCATGCTCTAGCTTGGCAACGGCGGCTTGCACGATGCTGGCGGCTTTTTCGCGCAGGTCTTTCAGCACAGCCGGGTCGATTTTGGCTCTGGCTGGGCGTCCATCTGCGCGGGCATCACTTGGCGCAGCCGGCACGCCGCGTGCCGCGCGCAGCTCGTCAGCCCACACGGGCACGGCCGGCAGGGGCGCCGCGCTGTCGTCCGCAGCTTTTACAGTAACGGCCAACGCGGCCTGAAAAGCCTCCCACACCGCCAACAGTTGCCCGCGTGAGGCATCGAGCAGCGGCGGAAATTTAGCGTCAACGCTGGCCCAATTGGCGTCGTTGGCGATCTCATCGGCTTGTGCTTGCCAGTGCGCGACGTCGGCTTTTAAGGCATCAAGTGCGCCCTGCGCATCGCGCCACGGCTTGATTGACAGCACCTCAATGCGCTGGCCGAGCAACACAGCGGCTTCGCGCTGCACCTGGGTGCGGTGCTGCAGGTCTTCGATGGTTTTAACGCGCTCAGCCAGCTTGACCTTAACGGTAGCCAGCGGCTCTTTTGACAGCGGCGCGCCCGCCTTGGCGGCATCCCGCTGCCAGGCCAATGCGTCAGCCAGATTCAATTTGCCCACAGCTAGCAACGCATGCGCTTTGTCGGCCCATTCAGCGGCAATGGCTTCTTGCCCTTTGCTGCGCTTGAGCTCGTCCAGCTTTTCTTTGAGCGGCTTGGCCGCGCCCTTGTCGCGATTGGCCAAGTCTTTGTACACGTCAGCCATCAGCTCGGCTGTGGGCTCAGTAGCCAGCCAGGTGCGAATGCGCGCCGTGCGCTCGCTGGACGTGGCCGCCGAAAAAGCCCCGCCTGTCATGCCGTCGAGCGGGTGCGCGTCTGACTTAGGAATCGCTTTGGTGGCGGGAACAGGAGCAGGAGCGGGTTTGGATGATTTGAACATGTGGGGCGCCAGCAGCTGATGAACCAGCGGCGGGCGGAAATATAGATGGAGTAGAAAAAGAAAGAGCTAAAAATGGGCGTTAAAAAACGCGAAGCGCGTATTTTCGCTGATTTAAAGACGGTTTACAGCGCGGCACTTGATCCGGTCAAGGCATGGTGATATTTAACTCGGCTCTGGGCAACCATTTTGAGTCAGGTTTGGCGTCGGTTTTTACTTCAGTTTTCGGGTCAGTTTTGCTTGAATCTTTGCCAGAATTGTTAGCGCCTAAAAACAGCCGGTCTAGCGGCAAGTCTTTGCTGGCCAGGTATTCTTTTACCGCTACGCCGCGTTGCAAGGCCAGCGCCTGCATGGCGTCGTCGGTGACTTTCACATCGGCCAGCAGCAGCTTTTCCATGTCGTCGACCGGCAAATCTTTGGCCAGACCAATCAGGCTGCGCGGTTTGCTGATGTCGGCACGTTTGTAGACTTCTTTGAGCAGCGTTGGGTATTCAGCGGGGCTAACGGTGACCAGAGCTGTAGCCGTGCCGCCGCTGGCACCACCCCCTGTGACAACGCTGCGGCGTTTTTCTGCGCGAACCAGCTCGTCGAGCCGGACGCGTTTAAAACCGTCCCGCTCGGCTTCTAAATTACTGGTGCCCACCACGGTGAGCTTCAGGCTGGGCCGGTCAATCAAGGCTTTGGCAACTTTGTCTAGCCCGGCTTTGGCACTGCTTTCCAGCACGGCGCTGCCGCTGGCAAACGCCACGGTGCTCAGCTCGTCGCCACCGCCGCCGCCAAAGGCCGCAGCCAGCAAGCTGAAGGGCGCGGTGATTGCTTTCACAATCACGTTAATGATGATTTTGATGATGATGGGCCCGATGCTGAATTGCGGATCGTTCAGTGACCCGCTCAGCGGCAAGTCAAGGTCAATCACTCCGTTGCGGTCACTCAGCAGCGCCACCGCCAGCTTGACCGGCAGGCTGGCGGTTGAGCCTTCAACCTTGTCGCCAAAGCTGAGCTGGTTCAAAACAAGTTTGTTTTTGGCGGTGAGTTTTCCGTCAGGCTGCACGAGGTAGCTGACGTCGACGCTCATCTTGCCGCGCGTGATGCCGTAGCCCGCATATTTAATAGCGTAAGGCGACAGCGGCGGCAACTCCAGATCGCGCACTTTGCCAGTGATGTCTAACGCCAGCGGCTTGGCCAACGGGTTGAGCTTGCCCAAAATCTCTAACGATGCGGTGCCTTCTGCCCTGCCACGCAGCTCAAGGTCAGCCAGCGTCGGCCTGCCGCCTGCAGCAATTGATGAAAACGCACTGAGCTTGCCGGTCAGGTCACTTAAATTGGCCGAGTAGTTGGGTTTAACAAAGCGATCCGAAAAAGCCACCCGGCCATTGACCAGGCTGACAGGGCCGAAGTTAATGATGGCTGTAGAAGTTGTAGCGGAAGTGGTGGTTGGGATGGTGGTTGGGGTGGTGGTTGGGGTGGTGGCCGCAAGCGTGGCAGGTGGGCCAGAAGCAGTCGAAATCGCATTTTGAGGCGCTTTTTGAGCATCATTTAGGGCTGTAGCCGCCTGTTCTTGGGCGCGAGCAGCTCCTGTATTTGTAGCGGTTGCCACCACGGTAGACGTGGCTGAGGCAGCCGACTTCACCAGGTTCTGCAAATTAATCCGCCCGTCGGGCAGCACAATCAGCCGCGCAAAAAAGTCGCTCAGCACGGTTTCTTTCACGTCTAGCTGCGTGGGCTTGGCGGGGTCTAGCGCCACACTCAGGCCGCGCAGGCTAAGGGTTTTCCATTCCAGCAAATCCTCGCTGGGCGCCAGCGTGTTGGCTTTCAGCTCTTCAAGTGCCACGTCGCCATTGACTGTGGCCACTGGCCCGCCAGGCGTTTGCTTGTAAGCCACCTTGCCTTTAAAGCTGGCGTCGGCCCGCAGCAGTTCGATGTTCAGCAAATCCGCAAAGTACGGCTCAAAAGCTTGCACCGGCAGGCGTTCAGCCAGCAACTGGCCTTGCACCTGCACCGGCGTTAAACCCAGGTTGCCTTTGAAATTGAGCTTGCCCGGCTCAAACCGGCCAGCCGTTAAGCGAAGCGACGCAGACAGCGGCATCAGCTTGGCGGCAGCGGCAAGGGCTGGGGTTTTGGCGTTTGATTTGTCGTCAAGCAGCAGTCCGGTTAACTGCGCATTGACGGCATTCACATCAAACGCAACCGGTTTGCTGCCCGCCTTGTCTACAAATTGCACAGCCCCGCCCGCCAGGCTGACTTCATCAATGGCCACCCCCCAGCTGGGGGCGCTGGCTTTGGTGGCCTCGGTACTTGGCGGGGGCGGTGCGGTGGCGGCGGCGGTTTTGTTTTGAGTCAACCACCTTTCATACATCCAGCGCTTGTCGTTATCCCGCTCTACCAGCGCCTTCGGCTGTATGACTTGCAGCTTGGCCGCCTTAAAGCTTTGCCCGGGCAGGTCAATATCAGCCCCGTCGATTTGAACGCGTTTGACCGACACCAATGACGTTTTGCCTTGGGCCAGCAGCACGTCGCTCAGGCTGGCTTGTGGCGCGGTGATGTTGATAGCCAGCGGCTCTGTGGCGCTGGCGGCTTGCCAATTAATGCCCAGCTGCGCATCTAGCTGGCCACCTAGGGCAGGCAATAAAAACTGGCCCACGTACTTGGCCGCCATGTTGAGCGGCCATGCCGCCAGTGTGGCGCTGAGGCTGGCTGCTTTGTCAGTAGCGGTGCCGCTGAAGTTGATGGTGGCGGGCACGGTGGCCGGCGCTGCCAATGCTGCCGAACCGGCCAAACCTGCCGAACCGGCCGAACCAGCCAAACCGGCCGAGCCGGTAAAGGCCAGCGGCGCATCTGCTGCGAAGGGCACCGAGATTTTGGATGCGCCCAGCGTCACCGCGCCCAGCTTGATGAGCGCAGGCGACGCCAGTGTTTCGTCTAGCCAGTTCACGCTGCCGCCCCGTACCGCGACGTTAGCAACATCGATTTTCCAGGAGTTGGGGGCTATTTTTGCCTCTTTTTGAGAGTCTTTTAGCCCTGTAGCCGAATCAATACGGGCGCGAGCAGCTCCTGATTTAATAGCGGCTGCATCGTTAGCAGGCAGCAGGTTCAAGCGCCCTGCCCGGTCACGGCTGATGTTGACAACCGGCCCGGCCAGCTCAACGCTGGCCAGCTTGACCAACCCTGCCAGCAGCCGCACGTCGCTCATCGTCACTTTCAACTGATCGAAAGACAGCAACGATTTGTCTGCGCTTGCCAGCACATTGACCTTATCAGCCGTGACCACGCCCGACAGCTTGACCACCGTTTGCGGGCTTTGCTCAAACGCGACTTTGGCATCTACATTCAGCACCGCGCTGGTCAGCTTGTACGGCAAGTTGGCGGGCAGGTAGCCCAGGTAGGGCTTCAGGTCGAAGTTGGTCAGCTTGAACTCGGCGTCGGTCTTGCGGGTTTGCGCAAACGGCGTTGCCTCTAAGGCAGAGTCAAAACTGCTGGTTGCTGCCCCGCCCAACACACCTAACTTAAAAGCCAGGCGCGGCGCGGTTTTAACTTCACGCTTGGACGCCAGGTTGCTTAGAAACGGCACTGACACATTGAGCGCGCTTAGCGCGTGGGTTTTGCCCACTGTTTGGTCGGTAAAGCTGACCTGCCCGTTGGTCAGCGCCAGGTTGTACAGGGCAAACCGGGGCAGCTCGCTGGGTGCGGCGTCTTGCGGGCTTTTCAGTTTGTTGAGCACGTCATCGATGTCGTAGCGCCCACCGCCCAAGTGGGTCAGCGACACACTGGGCGAGTCAACTGCAATCGCATCCACCACGGGAGCCAGGCGCAGCAGCGATTCAAGTTCAGCATCTATATAGATGCGCTTGATGCTGAGCTGGGGAACCGCATCGGCCGCTAGAGCCGCCTTGGC
>JANOWB010000202.1:0-3099 GCA_031417695.1 Polaromonas sp. | reverse complement strand
ACCCCGGAGTAATCAAACTCGCAAGCCTGACCAATAATGATCGGGCCCGCGCCGATGATGAGGATGCTTTTAATGTCTTGGCGTTTTGGCATGTTATTTCGCCTCCATCAGCTTGATGAAGCGGTCAAAGAGGTAGCTGATGTCATGCGGCCCCGGTGACGCTTCAGGGTGACCCTGAAAGCAGAACGCTGGCTTGTCCGTCCAGGCCAGGCCTTGCAGCGTGCCGTCAAACAAACTGATGTGGGTTGCGCGCAAATTTGACGGCAAGCTTTTGTCGTCAACTGCAAAGCCGTGGTTTTGGCTGGTGATGCTGACCCGCCCGTTGTCGAGGTCTTTGACTGGGTGGTTTGCGCCGTGGTGGCTTTGCTGCATTTTGAAAGTTTTAGCACCAGCCGCCAAAGCCATGATCTGGTGGCCCAGGCAAATGCCGAAGGTGGGAATGCCCGTTTCAATCAGCTCGCGCACGGCGGTGATGGCGTAGTCGCATGGCTGAGGGTCGCCTGGGCCGTTAGACAAAAAGATGCCGTCGGGTTTGAGCCTGAGGACGTCAGCAGCCGTAGTTTGTGCAGGCACGACCGTGATGCGCGCACCGCGCTCGGCCAGCATGCGCAAGATGTTTTTCTTCACGCCAAAGTCAAAGGCAACAACGTGAAACTTGGGGGTGATTTGCACGCCGTAGCCCGGCTTGCCTTCCAAGTTATCCAACTTCCACTCGGTTTGCGTCCACTCATACGTTTGCTGGCAAGACACGACTTTGGCCAAATCAAGCCCGGCCATGTTGGGCGCGGCTCTAGCCAGCGCAATGGCTTTGTCAATCGCTGACTGCGAAACAGCTTCGCCCTCACTCAGGGCCATGATGCAACCATTTTGCGCACCTTTGCTGCGCAAGTGACGGGTTAACTGACGCGTATCAATATTGGCAATCGCCACGGTGCCCTCTTTGACCAAGTACTCGGCCAACGTCATCGACATGCGAAAGTTGGAAGCGAGCAGCGGCAGGTCTTTGATGATGAGGCCCGCAGCGTAAACTTTTTCAGACTCAACGTCTTCAGCATTGATGCCGTAGTTGCCGATGTGTGGGTAAGTCAGCGTGACCAGTTGCTGGCAGTAGCTGGGGTCGGTCAAAATTTCCTGGTAGCCGGTCATGGCGGTGTTAAAAACCGCCTCGCCGACCGTGTGGCCCGCAGCGCCGATTGAATTGCCAACAAAGACTGTGCCGTCTGCCAGCGCCAAAATGGCTTGGGGGTTGGTAAGGGACGATCCCTGTAATGACAAAAGCACGGGAATTCTCCGAATGGATGCCATCTAGCCCAAGCGTGAATTCGCGGTTAGCGGATTAGCTGCTTTTGTGAGTAATTTTGCTTCTTGGCGCTTGGGGCTAGCTGTGATTTGAAAAGCCCACGATTATAGCCTTTTCACCACCACAGACTAGCGCTGCATCGAGGAGAAATGCAGGCAAATAGCCGCAGCTGCGGCCACGTTCAATGACTCTTCACCGCCCGGCTGAGCGATGCGTACTTTGAAGGCTGCCTTGGCCATCAGGTGATCGCTAACGCCCTGCCCTTCATGCCCCATCACCCAGCCGCAGGGCGCGGGAAGCTTGGTTTGACCTAAAACACCCCCCTCATGTGAACTGGTCACAACTATTGGCACGGCAAGCGCTTCCAGCTCGTCAGGCTCAACACCTTCAAGCAACTGCAAGCCAAAATGCGCGCCCATACCGGCACGCAGCACTTTGGGCGACCACAAGGCCGCAGTACCTTTGAGTGCAATGACCTGGCTAAAACCAAACGCCGCTGCGCTGCGCAAAATAGAGCCGACATTGCCTGCGTCTTGCACGCGGTCCAGAATGACGCTGGCGGCCAGCGGCTGCAAGATCGGCTGCGCGGGTAAGTCCATCACAAAACCCATGCTGGCAGCAGACTCTAAACCGCTGATGTCAGTAAATAACGCATCAGGAATTACTATGTTTTTAATAGCAGCTCGCGCCCATATTGATTGGGCTACAGGCCAAAAAGACTCTGAAAACAGGCCTAAAACAGGCTTAAAGCCGCGTAAAAGCGCTGCACGGCACAAATGGTCGCCCTCCAGCCAGATGCGGCCCTGCTTGCGGTAAGCGGTGTTATCGGCCTGCAGCTTGCGCAGCTCTTTAATCAGCGGGTTGCTGCTTGACGTGATTCGCTCAGCCGCTGACGTCATCACAACACTGCCGCTACAGGCGCAAACGTTTTGCGGTGCTGCGGGCACGCACCGTGCTCTTGAAGGGCCAGCAAATGCGCTGCTGTGCCGTAGCCTTTGTGCCCGGCAAAGCCGTACTGTGGGTACTGCAAGTCGTACTCCGCGCACCAGCGGTCGCGGGTGACTTTTGCCAAGATCGACGCGGCGGAAATAGCTGGCACTTTTGCGTCGCCTTTAATAATTGCCTCGGCCAACATTTGCAAAGCAGGCAAGCGATTGCCGTCGACCAGCGCTTTGTGCGGTTTTAAGCGCAAGCCTTCTACTGCCCGCTTCATGGCCAGCAGGGTGGCTTGCAGAATATTGAGCTCGTCAATTTCTTCAACCGTGGCCATGGCAATCGAGCAGCACAGCGCCTTGGCGCGAATTTCGTCGTACAGCTTGTCGCGCTGCAGCGCGGTGAGTTTTTTGGAGTCGGCCAAGCCTTTGATCGGCTTGAGGTCATCCAAAATCACCGCCGCCGCTACCACAGGGCCCATCAGCGGCCCTCGCCCAGCCTCGTCCACGCCAGCGGTCAGGCCTGGCACGTCCCAGTGCAAGGCGACCTGCTCAGCTTTTAAGAATTTTTTCGATCGCATCAGTGGCTAATCTAGTCGTGTCGCGTTGCAACTCGGTGTGCAGGCGGGTAAACCGTTGTTCAAGGGCTGCGATTTTGGCAGGCTCGCTGGCCTTGATGGCAACCCATTGCAAAACAGCATCAGCCAAAGCTTGCGGCGTGGCGGCATCTTGCAGCAGCTCGGGCACTACAAATTCTTCACACAAAATATTGGGCAGGCCAACCCACGGTTGCAATTGTTTGCGCTGCATGATGCGCCACGACAGCCAGTTCATGTTGTAGGCAATCACCATGGGGCGTTTGAACAG
>JANOWB010000201.1:0-1690 GCA_031417695.1 Polaromonas sp. | reverse complement strand
TCAAGGTCCCCGCATGCCACTGGCCATCTTGAAGCGCAAAGCCAGCGAGCTGCCCATTACCTTCACGCTAGACGACAGCACTGCCATGTCTGACGCCATGAAGCTGTCGAAGTTTGAAATGGTGGTTGTGGGTGCCCGCGTGTCCAAATCGGGCAACGCCATGCCGCAAAGCGGCGACCTGACCGGCCAGAGCGCGCCAGTCAAAGCGGGCGGCAATAAACTGACGCTGGTGATTGACGGCGTGCAGCCTTAAGCGCTTGTATTGCCATCTGATTTGCTATTATTTAAATAGCTGCTCGCGCCCGATTTTATTGGGCTACGGGCACAAAAAGCTTGTAAAAAAGGCCAAAACTAGCCTCCGCAGGCGCTTTTACAGGCTCTCTTAGGCCTTCACAAGCGCTGCAGCTCATAGTCGCTCAAACTGCCGCAAATCGCCCGCGCAAATAGGCAATGATCTTGTCTGAATCATTCATCCACTGGGTGGTTTGGGTAGAACCCGCGCCGTCGGTAATGCGCAGGCAAGGCACCTTGGTTTGCCCGCTACCAGCCAAAAGTGCCTGGCGGTCAGCGCCCTCATGTTGCGCGTCAACCTGCTTGATGGGTAGCGACAAACGGCTGATTTCTTGCCGCGTTTTGATGCAAAACGGGCAGGTTTTGAACTGATACAGCGTCAGCGCCTGGCACTCGGCGTCTACCGCCGCTTGAGCCGGCGCCGCTCTAGCTATGCCTTTGGGGCGGGTTAGCGCTTCTTTGAGCAGCATGAAAGGGCCCAGCACGATGCGCAGGGTTCTAAAAAAGTAACGAATAATAATTTTCATGTCACCAGTTTAATTGCCCCCCATCAAGCACTCGGTTTGAGGTGCCGTTTTAAAGGTATTTGCATTGCGGCGCTTTATGGCGCAAAATGCGCCATAAAGGAGCTTTTCATGACCGCTGCCAGACAATTCGCTTCCGTCAAACTGCCTGAATCGTTGGTGCAACAAGCCAGGCAAGCGGCCCAGCCCCTGCGCCGCTCTGCCGCTGGGCAAATCGAATACTGGGCTACGCTGGGCCGCGTGGTAGAGCATTCTGGCCTGACGATGCAAGAAGCGCGTGCCGCAATTGAAAACTATGAAGCTGCAGCCGACAAAGCCGGGCAAGCTTCTGCTACCTCGGACAAAAATTCGCAAGCCAACGAACTGATAGCCCAGTTTATGGCGATTGAAGCCGACGGTAGCCTGGCTCAACGTGTGAGAGAGGTAGTGGCTGAAAATCGCAGCAAAGCGCTTCGGTTTGCTGCTTGACATGGTGCAACCCGCGCCAGACTCTTCGACCACTTCACCCTTAAAAGCTAAACAGCCGGTTTTTTATCTGCTCGCTGGCCCCAACGGAGCTGGCAAGTCCACGCTGTACAAAGCGTTGGTTTTGAACAAAACTATTGCAGCCACGGCAGAGTTTGTTAACGCTGACTTGTACGAAGCTGCGAAATTGCAGAATATCGATGATCCGTTGGCGAGGTCAGAACAAGCAAGGCACTGGGCCGACGGGCGGAGAGCGGAACTGCTTAAAGCAGGGCAATCGTTTGTCAGCGAGACCGTGTTCTCGCACGAGTCAAAACTGAAGTTGATTGAAGAGGCGCAGAAACTCGGTTTTTTAGTCATGCTGCTGGTTGTGTGTCTTGATGATCCGCATCGGCTGCTGGCTCGGGTTG
>JANOWB010000200.1:0-1512 GCA_031417695.1 Polaromonas sp. | reverse complement strand
GATCTTCTTGATTTTCTTTCGCGCCCGCCGCGTTACTTTTAATTGCTAATTACCCATGGATCTTTTTACGCCTGACGCTGCACCCGCAGCGCCCGAATCTGCTAACACCGACAGCCTGTCCAGTTACGCCCAGCGGGCTTACCTTGAATATGCGCTCAGCGTCGTTAAGGGCCGCGCACTGCCCGATGTCTGTGACGGCCAAAAACCGGTTCAGCGCCGTATTTTGTACAGCATGTCGCGCATGGGTTTGGGCTTTGGCGGCGCCAATGGCAACAGCGGCGCCAAGCCGGTCAAAAGCGCCCGTGTGGTGGGCGACGTGCTGGGCAAATACCATCCGCACGGCGACACGGCCGCTTACGACGCCATGGTGCGCATGGCGCAAGACTTTAACCAGCGCTACCCTCTGGTCGATGGGCAAGGCAACTTTGGCTCGCGCGACGGCGACAGCGCTGCCGCCATGCGCTACACCGAAACGCGGCTGGCCCGCATCACGAGTTTGCTGCTCGACGAATTGGACGAAGGCACGGTCGACTTCATTCCCAACTATGACGGTTCATTTGAAGAGCCGCGTCAGTTACCGGCGCGCCTGCCGTTTTCTTTGCTCAACGGCGCCAGCGGCATTGCAGTTGGCCTCGCCACTGAAATTCCGAGTCACAACCTGCGCGAAATTGCCGATGCCTGCATCGCGCTGATCAAATCGCCCAAGCTGGCCGACGTTGAGTTGTACACCATCGTGGCCGGGCCAGACTACCCCGGCGGCGCGCAAATTATTTCAAGCGCCGCTGATATCGCGGCGGCTTACGGCACAGGCCGCGGCTCGCTTAAAGTGCGTGCCCGCTGGAAGATTGAAGACCTGGCACGCGGCCAGTGGCAGCTGGTGGTGACTGAATTGCCGATTGGCGTCAGCACGCAAAAAGTGCTGGAAGAAATTGAAGAGCTGACCAACCCAAAAATTCGCGCGGGTAAAAAGGCGTTGAGCACTGAACAAATGCAGCTCAAACAAACGCTGCTTGGCGTGCTCGATGTGGTGCGCGACGAGTCGGGCAAAGAAGCGGCAGTGCGCCTGGTGTTTGAGCCAAAAACCAGCCGCATTGGGCAAACTGAACTCATCACCACGCTGCTGGCCCACACCAGCCTGGAGAGTTCGTCACCGATCAATCTCACCATGATTGGCATTGACGGGCGGCCTGCGCAAAAGTCGCTGCGCCAAATGCTGGTGGAGTGGATTGAATTCAGGCAAACCACCATTGCCCGGCGTTCGCAGCATCGGCTCGACAAGGTGTTGGCCCGCATTCACATTCTCGAAGGGCGCGCACTGGTGCTGCTCAACATCGACGAGGTGATTGCCATCATTCGCCAGTCAGACGAGCCTAAGGCCGCGTTGATTGAACGCTTCAAGCTCAGCGACTTGCAGGCTGAAGATATTCTGGAAATTCGCCTGCGCCAGCTCGCGCGGCTTGAAGCCATCAAGATTGAGCAAGAGCTCAAAACCCTGCGTGAAGAGCAGGGCCG
>JANOWB010000199.1:0-9079 GCA_031417695.1 Polaromonas sp. | reverse complement strand
GTCATCAACATGCTATTTTCAGCCTCATAGGCAATCTGCAAGCGAAAAAAAAGCCACCTTGCGGTGGCTTTTTGACTGGTTTGATTTAAACCAAGTTAAATCAACGCACGACAGCGATTTGGTCGCGCTTGCCGGCCTTGTACGTGTACAGGGTCAGGGCGCCGTTTTTGATGTCGCCTTTTTCGTCAAAAGAAACGGTACCGGTCACGCCTTTGTAGCCTTCGGTTTTAGCCAGAACTGGCAGGTACTTTGCTGGCTCTGCAGAACCGGCTTTGACCATGGCTGCAACCATGATGTTCAGCGCGTCATACACATACGGCTCATACACAGTCACGTCAATGCCAAAGCGCTTTTTGTAGTCGGCGTAGAACTTGTCCATGCCAGCTTTTTGGGTGCCTTCAACGCCACCTGCTTCAGCACAAACCACTTGGCCGTCAGCCATGCCGTCGCCAGCTAATTTAACCAACTCGCTGGAGCAAATGCCGTCACCGCCCATGAACTTGGCTTTGATGCCCAAGTTTTTCATCTGGCGCATCATTGGGCCAGCAACAGCGTCCATGCCGCCGAAGAAGATCACGTCAGGCTTTTTGCCTTTGAGCGTGGTCAAAATTGGCATGAAGTCAGTGGCTTTGTCGGTGGTGAACTCGGTACCGACGATTTTGCCGCCAGCAGCTTTAACTGCTTTTGCAAACTCTTCAGCAACGCCCTGGCCGTAAGCGGTACGGTCATCAATCACTGCAATTGACTTGCCTTTGAGGTTTTTAACTGCGTAACGGCCCAATGTGCCGCCCAAATGCACGTCGTCAGCCACCACGCGGAAGGTGGTTTTGTAGCCGGCGCGCGTGAACGCTGGGTTGGTTGCTGATGGGGAGATTTGTGGAATACCAGCAGCGCTGTAAATCTTGGATGCAGGAATTGACGTGCCTGAGTTCAGGTGGCCAATCACGCCGGCGACTTTCATGTCAACCAGCTTTTGAGCTACTGCGGTGCCCTGTTTTGGATCAGCAGCGTCGTCTTCAGCAGCCAACTCGAGCTTGACTTTTTTGCCGCCGATCATCACGCCTTTGGCGTTCAAATCTTCGATGGCCATTTTGGCGCCATTCTCATTGCCTTTGCCCAGGTGGGCAATGCTGCCAGAAATTGGGCCGACGTGACCGATTTTCACGACCATGTCTTGAGCTGATGCCAAGCTGGCAACGCCAACCAGTGCTGCAACAACCGTCAATTTAAATTTCGTCTGCATAAAAATACTCCAGTTAAAAAATGAATTTCAATTCAAGAACAGTTTTTGTCCTGCGGCATACGATAGCGCAATTTTTAGGCCCGCAACATAGGAACGTCCCTAAGTAATGGGGGGTTGACAGGGAGATCATCCGGCATAGCCGAATTGAACTAACCTAAAAAACCCCCTAACGGCCAGAAACCTCTTGAGCCACCGCCTGCGCAATAGAGTCTTTAACCACCTGCTCTATCTCGCTACGCAACTTCGGGGCCAAGGCTTCTGTTTGCTCAAGAATAACGCGGCCTAGCGCCTCTCGCAAACGTCGCTCCAGCACTACATCAACATGCTGCATGACGCGTTTGACCAGCATGTCTTCCGTGCGAGCGGTGTGCGCCATGGCGTTGAAGCTGCTGATACCCCCTACGTTCGCCATCGAGTTGTGCTGCGGGGCGCTGTCGAATTGGGCAACATAGGAGCGGTTCGCCGCCGGCACTACGTCTGTCAGCGTAGGCACAAAACGCGGCGGCACTGATGTGGTGCTCATAGGATGCTCATGCTTGGGCACCCGCCCCGCTGGTGGGCGTTTCGTGTCGTTTTAGGGCGTAGCCACGCGCTTTGTAGTATTTCCACCGGCTGAGCGCCGCTTGTCGGTCATCGACCTGGCTCGACGCTATTTCGATAAAACGTTCAAACCGTTCGAAATTGGCCGGCACCTGCTGCCCTAAATTGACCAGCACGCTTTTAGATGTTTGCCCGTCGAGCTGATCCGCCAGCTGCTCAGTCAGCAGCACAGGGCTGGCAAGTCGGGTTGTCTCTGGGGAATTTGCCGAGCAATGGGGCAAAAATTCGGCGCTTGAATAGCTCCACAGCAATTGGTCGAGTTGCATCAAGGTGTCGGCGTCTGCAACCACTACCGCTTTGGCACCACTTCGCACGGCCTTGCGCAGCAAGCGGCAACTGTAATGCAGTTTGTCGCCCACATTGGCATGAAACTCGATCTCGGTCATGCGGTAAGGCGGCGCTTTTTAGCAGCAGGTTTTGTCGCATTACTGGTCGGGACAACATTGGCTTGCCCCAAAAGATAATCCAGCAAAAGCGCAACTGGCCTGCCGGTTGCGCCTTTAGACGCGCCGCTTTTCCAGGCGGTACCTGCGATGTCGAGGTGCGCCCAAGGGAATTTGGCGGCGAAACGTTGCAAAAACTTGGCCGCTGTCACTGCCCCGCCCGCCCGACCCGCGACATTGGCGACGTCGGCAAAGTTGGTTTTCAAGCCTTCGGCGTACTCGTCGTCTAGCGGCATGCGCCAGCACAAATCCAGCGATGATTCACCGGCCTGCGCAAGTGCCGTGGCCAGCGCCTCGTCAGTTGAAAACAAGCCACTGCGCACGCCGCCCAGCGCGACCACGCAAGCGCCCGTCAGCGTGGCGATGTCGACCACGGCACGCGGCTTAAAGCGCTCGGCATAGGTCAGCGCATCACACAGTACCAGGCGCCCTTCGGCGTCGGTGTTCAAAATTTCAATAGTTTGCCCGCTCATGCTGGTGACCACATCGCCCGGCTTGATGGCGCGCCCATCCGGCATGTTTTCGCAGGCGGGAATTAGCCCCACCACGTTGATGGCTGGTTTTAAATCAGCCAACGCGCGGAACGCACCCAACACGCTGGCCGCGCCGCACATGTCGAACTTCATCTCGTCCATCTCTGACGCAGGCTTGATCGATATGCCGCCGGTATCGAACGTAATACCTTTGCCAATCAGCACCACGGGGCTTTGGCTTTTAGCTGCGCCGTCGTAGCGCATGACAATAAAACGCAGCGGCTCGGCAGCACCTTGCGACACGGCCATGAACGAACCCATGCCAAGCTTGGTGACTTCTTTGGGGCCCAAAACATCGACTTTAAATTTCGGGTACTTGCCCAAGGCCTTGGCTGCGGTAGCTAGCAAAACGGGTGTGGCGTGATTCGCTGGCCGATTGGCCCACTCTTTTGCGAAATCAATGCCGTTAACCAAGGCTGTGCCCAACGCAAAACCAGATTTGACCTGTGCAGCGTTGGCCACCGCTATGACAACCGAGGCCAGCTTAGAGGCAGTCGCCGACGGCTTGGTTGTGCGGTAGGTGTAGGCGGCGTCGCCGCAGGCCACCACCGCAGCACGAACCGTTTGGTCGGTCACGTCCAGGGCAGCGCCCAGGTTAACGACAATTTTGGCCGCGTTACTGCCCTTAAGCGAGCCAACGGCTGCCAGCACCGCTGTCCGCACATTTTTCGGGCTGCCATCGCCCGCACCCACCAAAATCAGGCGGCTGGCCAAGACGCCCGCTGGCCGGTAGCAGTTAAGTAACTTGCCCAGCTTGGCTTCAAAATCACCTTTGTTCGTTGCACTGGCCGCCAGAACTGAGCAGGCTCCCTTGCCGGCTAGAAAAGCCGCGCTGGCCTGGCCTTGCGTTACCAGCACAATCAGTGCGTCACACTTTTCATCGGCAAAGCGTTCATTTGTCAGTGTTTTAAGTTCAAAGTTCATAGTAAAAATCGGTACGCCGTGAAGTAAATAAAATAACGGTCAAAAACAAATTGAATAAACCGATATGCTGAGTTAAAGGGAGTTCAACGCCCCCCGCTACTTGTTGCCCAGCACACACCTGCCTTATGTTATTCCAATCTTCCATCCGCCGAGAACTAGCCCGCAGCTTTGGCGCGACCTTTGTCGTGCTGCTGACGATCGTGCTGACCATTGTGTTGATCCGCACGCTAGGGCAAGCGTCCAGGGGGGTGCTTAATCCGCAAGATGTGGTGCTTTTTATGGGTTACGCAGCACTGGGCCGGCTGCCGACGATTTTGACGTTGTCGCTTTTCATCGCCATGGTGGCCACGCTGACCCGCATGTACAGAGACAGTGAAATGGTGGTGTGGTTCACCAGCGGGCAAAGTTTGGCGAGTTTTCTCAAGCCGCTGTTTCGCTTTGCCTGGCCGGTTTTGTTGATTATTTTCCTGACTGCGCTGTTTGTGTGGCCGTGGACCAACCAGCAAACCAAAAGCATGCAGGACTCATACGGCAGCCGAAGCGATATTGACCGCATTGCCCCCGGGCAATTTCAGGAGTCATCCAGCGGCAACCGGGTATTTTTTATTGACCGGCAAGGAAAGTCAGACATCGCTGCCAGCAACAACGTGTTCATCGCCTCCACTGAAAAAGGCAAGCGGTCGGTCACCACCGCCAGCTCGGGGCGGTTAGAGACCCGCGGCAACAGTCCGTTTTTGCTGCTTGAAAATGGCCAGCGGCTGGAAACTGACGTGGGCACATCAGCTCAAAAAGTCAGCGTTTTTGAAGAATACGGCACCAAAGCGGGTGATGCGCCGGTCACTACCTTTGAAACACAAGACCCGCGGCTGCTGTCGGTGCGCGCGCTGATGTTGGTCCCGTCTCCCAGCACCCAGGCCGAACTGGCGTGGCGGTTAGGCTTGGCATTGGCTGGTATCAATTTTGTCGTGCTGGCAGTGGCATTAGCGCGAGTCAACCCGCGCGGCGGACGAAGCAGCAGTTTGATATTTGTGGTGTTGGCATTTGTTGCCTACAACAACGCCATCAACCTGGGCATTACCTGGGTGTCGGCTGAAAAAATAAATCTTCCGGCCTTGTTGCTTGCCCTGCACGGCGGCGTGTTGCTGGCCAGCTTGGCCTGGCTGGCCAAACGCGATGCGAACTGGACGCTGCGTGCCGCATTCAAGCGCCCGCGTCTAGAAGCCAAGGCAGCCAAGTGAACACCGTACGCCGACTTATTTACAAAGAAGTGGTGAGCGCCATCGCCTTGGTAGCGCTGGGGTTTTTGGCGCTTTTCTTCTTTTTTGATTTAGTCGATGAGCTTCAAGACATCGGCAAATCGTTGGGTATAGCGGGCGTAGCGGCTGCTGAGCAAAGTTATCAATTGCGCCACGCTCTGCTTTATGTAGCGCTGCTGATACCGAACCACCTGTACGAACTGCTGCCAATTTCAGTGCTGATTGGAACGATTTTCGTCATGGCAAGGCTGGCGCAGAGCTCTGAATACACCATCTTGCGCACCAGCGGCTTGGGCCCGTGGCGCGCTTTGCAGTTGCTGCTGACAATAGGCGGCGTTTTTGTGGTGCTGAGCTTTTTGGTGGGCGACTACCTGGCGCCGCCCAGCTCACGCGCTGCGCAGTTGGTCAAGGCCAAGTTCAGGGGTGACCTTACCGTCGGGCAAACCGGTGCCTGGCTAAAAGAAAAACAGCGCTACAACGCTTATGTTGCCAACGTTAAAACGCTCAGCCCAGACAACACCATGAGCAACGTGAAAATCTACGAGTTTGATAACAAGGGTTTGATCACGTCCATCACGCAAGCAGGTAGCGCCACTTTCAAACCAGACGATTCATGGCTGTTAAGTAATGTCACCAGAGACGACTTTTTAATTACCTCCGCTGCTGGTAGCAGTGCACCCACGGCGGCAGCATCAGAAACGTCCAGCATCAAGCGTTCAACGCTGGCCACACTGCGCTGGCCCACTGAACTTACCGAAGAAATGGTGTCAGTCGCGCTGCTTAAACCCGAGCGCATGGGCACGGTGGATTTGTTCAACTATGTGCGCCACCTTGACAACAACGGCCAAACTGCACAGCGCTATGAGATTGAATTCTGGCGCAAAGTGTTCTACCCGCTAAGCTGCCTGGTAATGGTTATCCTGGCGTTGCCCTTTGCTTACCTGCACTTTCGCGCAGGCGGCATTTCTGCTTATGTGTTTGCCGGAGTAATGATTGGCATCAGCTTCTTTTTGCTGAACAACGTGTTTGGCTATATCGGTAATTTGCGTGACTGGAAACCGTGGATTGCAGCGGCAACACCAGGACTGCTTTACGCGCTGGCGTCGCTCGGCGCTTTTGGCTGGCTGGTGCTCAGGCGATGAACAAAACCACACCCACCAGCCCAACCGGCGTCATTGTGTTTGCGCACGGCTCCCGAGACCCGCAGTGGCGCCTGCCCATTGAAGCAGTGGCCGCGCAAATCCGCGAGCGTGCGCCGCACGCACCGGTTAGCTGCGCCTACCTGGAGCTGTGTACGCCAAATATTGCCGAAGCCGCTATTGAGTTAATAGCTGCTGGCGCCCGTAAAATAAGGGTATTTCCGTTATTTTTAGGTGTTGGCAAGCACGCTCGGGAGGATTTGCCTTTGCTGATGGCGCAGCTGGTAGCAGCCCATCCCAGCGTTGAATTTGAGCTACTGCCCACCGCCGGTGAGCACCCAGCGCTGATCGCTTTGCTGGCTGATTTGGCTCTGCCTTGACATGCGGCGCGGGCGGTTTGCCAGGGCGCTAATGGCCAGCCCGAATCGAGCTCTATAGCCACATAAAGATATAATGAACCTCATTATTAGTTCAGGTTTGTTATGAATCTTCATCAGTTTCGATTTGTGCAAGAAGCAGTAAAACGCAATCTGAACCTGACCGAGACCGCGCAAGCGCTGCATACCTCGCAACCAGGCGTATCCAAGGCCATCATTGAGCTAGAAGAAGAACTAGGCATTGAAATTTTTGCCCGCCACGGCAAACGCCTTAAACGCGTGACTGAGCCCGGTACCCACGTTTTAAAAAGCATCGACCTGATCCTTCGTGAAGTTGGCAACCTGCGCCGCATCGGCGACCAGTATTCCAAACAAGACAGTGGCACCCTGTCGATTGCCACCACGCATACCCAGGCACGCTACGTATTGCCGCAGCCAGTGGCCAAGCTGCGCGAGGCGTTTCCTAAAGTCAATGTGAGCTTGCACCAAGGATCGCCCGACCAGGTCGCCAAAATGCTGATTGACGAAGTGGCAGAAATCGGTATCGCAACTGAATCGCTAACCCGCTACCCTGAGTTGATTACCCTGCCTTGCTACGACTGGCAACACATGCTGGTCATGCCAGTAGGCCACCCGCTGGCCGGTAACGCCAATATCACACTGGCAGACTTGGCACTAGAGCCGCTGATCACCTACCACCCGTCTTTTACCGGACGCACGAAAATTGACGCCGCTTTTGCAGCGGCGCATTTAGAGCCGCGCATCGCACTGGAAGCGATTGACTCTGATGTCATCAAAACCTACGTGCGGCTTGGCTTGGGCGTTGGCATCATTGCCGAAATGGCCATTAAAGATGACGGCACCAACAGCGATTTGGTCGCGCTGCCTGCGGGCGGCTTGTTCGGCGTTAACGTGGCCCGCGTGGCGTTCAAGCGCAGTGCTTACTTGCGTAATTTTGTGTACACATTTGCCGAGCTTTTAAGCAGCGATTTGACCCGCGCCGTGATTGAAAAAACCATGTCGGGCCACGCAAACGACTTTTAGGGCACTCTTTGCAGGTTTATATTTTTTACTCTACTGAGAACAATCAGCCATGAACGCAGTTCTTGAAAAAACGCCGCAGTTAAAAACCAAGTTACCAGCGGTCGGCACCACCATTTTTACCGTGATGTCGAATTTGGCTAACGAGCACAACGCCGTCAACCTTGGCCAAGGCTTTCCGGACTTTGAGTGTGACCCGAAGCTGGTCAATGCTGTCTCTACCGCAATGGCCAGCGGTTTAAACCAATACCCGCCCATGCCCGGCGTGCCCGCCTTGCGCCAGGCTATCTCAAGCAAGCTGCTCAAGTTGCATGGCCGCGGCTACGACATGAACCATGAGATCACCGTGACTGCAGGCGCCACGCAGGCCATCATTACCGCCATGCTGGCTGTGGTGCACCCGGGCGATGAAGTGATCGTGCTGGAGCCCTGCTACGACAGCTACGTACCCAACATTGAGCTGGCAGGCGGCGTGGTGGTACGTGTGCCCTTGGGTTCATCGACTTCGCCCGGCACCTTCAGGCCAAACTTCGACGCAATAAGCGCGGCCATAACGCCCAAAACCCGCGCTATTTTGATCAACTCGCCGCATAACCCGACTGCAACTGTGTGGACTGAGGCCGACATGCTCAAACTGCAAGACTTGCTGGCACCAACTGATGTTTTGCTAATTAGCGACGAGGTGTACGAGCACATGGTGTTTGATGCTGACCGCGCCCAAATTCACCAAAGTGCAGCGCGCTTTCCTGGTTTGGCAGCGCGTGCGTTTATTGTCAGCAGCTTTGGTAAAACTTACCATGTCACGGGCTGGAAGGTAGGCTACGTGGCTGCGCCAGCAGCCCTTACAGCCGAGTTTCGCAAGGTTCACCAGTTCAACGTGTTCACTGTCAACACGCCAGTGCAGCACGCGTTAGCCAGCTACATGGAAGACGCCCGGCCCTACCTTGACTTGCCTGCGTTTTACCAGCGCAAACGCGATTTGTTTCGGGCCGGTTTAGCCAACACCCGCTTCAAACTTTTACCCAGCGAAGGCAGTTATTTTCAGTGCGTTGACATATCTGAAGTCAGCGACTTAGACGAGGCTGATTTTTGCAAATGGCTCACCACTGAAATTGGCGTGGCGGCTATTCCTTTGTCTGCGTTTTACGGCAACGGCTTTGACCAGCGGGTAGTGCGTTTTTGCTTTGCTAAAAAAGACGAAACACTCAACGCAGCCATAGCGCGACTGGCCAAGCTGTAGCACTCATCGGCTTTGGCTGACGGCGCGATGCGCCTTGTTCCTGCTTGTTTCTGGTCCGCCGAGAGTCAGAATCAATGCACACATAACAAGGACTATTCATGTCAATTTCCCTCATCTTGCTGATCGTTTTAATTTTGATTCTTGTTGGCGCACTGCCAACCTGGGGGCACAGCCGCAATTGGGGGTACGGCCCAAGCGGCGGCCTGGGTTTGGTCGTCATCGTGTTGATTGTGCTGTTGCTGATGGGGCGGATTTAACTCCCCGCGCCGTCAACTGTTCAGTT
>JANOWB010000198.1:0-5320 GCA_031417695.1 Polaromonas sp. | reverse complement strand
CCGTGGCAATGGCGCCATCAAACACCCAGGGATGGCGCCGCAGCAGGGATTTTTCTTTTCCGGGTTTTAAGCGCAGTGATTTCATGCCCAGATTGTCGCGGCAAGTCCGCCGAACAAACCAAAGTCTGCGGAACTGTGCATTTCCACACGAATTGAAACCAAGGCACTCTTTTGGTGCGGTCACAATAAAAACTGATACCCTCAAAACCGTCAAATGACTTCTTTCCAATTTTTTAGTGTGGGTCAGCGCGCCTTGGCGCTTTTGCTATCCTTCGCTGTTTGGGCGTGCTTGGCGCTTGGCGCTGCGGCCCCTGCGCAAGCGGCCACGCCTATCGTGCTTGCTAAAACCAGCGATTTAGTTGACCTCGTTGCTATCAGCGAGTACCGCATCGACAAAACCGCCAAGCTGACTCCAGCAGACATTGCAGCAGACACCAGCACCGCCTGGCAAAAAGGCCCAGCGCGCGGCATTTACCCGTTGCAGCCCGGCGAAGCGCTATGGCTGCGCTTTAGCGTAGCGCCCGCGCCTGATGCCAGTCACTGGTCACTTGAAATTCCGTACGCTTCACTCAGCGGCGCGTCACTCTTCAAATTGGCCACTGACGGCAGCACGACCGCGCAACATGCAGGCGACCTGCTGGCCAACAGTGCCTGGACCGTTCCGCAGCGTCACACCATCATGGCTATTGAAGCTACCGCGGGGCAAGTGACAGAATATTTGCTGCGGCTGGAAAACGCGCAAGGCTTTAGCGCGCCAGTTCGTCTGGTAAGTGCCGACAGGCTACTGCGCGGCGAGCAAGGCTTATCGATTTTTATGGGGGGCTACTTTGGCATTTCCGTACTGGGCATGCTGGTGGGGCTCATCGGGCTGGTTTGGCTGAGAGACAGCGCGTATTTGTTTGCCGCCGCTTGCGCTGCGCTGGTGGGGCTGACGCAAGCGGCTATTTCAGGATTTGGCAGCTTGTATTTGTGGCCCGATTCTCCGTTTTGGGCTGACCGCAGCCTGGTGGTGCTGGGTTTGCTGGCGATTACTTCTTTTTTGCTGCTCAACGCCAAAATTGTGTACCTTGGGCAGCGCTCCCGTCGCTTGAATTTTGGGGTGTGGGGCTTTTCAGCCTTTGCGCTGGCCGTGTGCGCCGCGCTACTGGTTACTGACAGTTCGCTGCGTATTGCGCTGGCGCTGCCGCCCCTATTTGCAGCAGTACTGCTGATGCTTGGCATGAACGCTTGGGCCTGGCGCCACGGCGACCGTTTTGGCGTGTGGATACTGATCAGTTTTATACCGTTTTTTCTGGCCATTGGGCTGGCAGCGCTGCGCTATGTGCAGTGGATTCCGCTGAGCTTTTTCACTGAACAAAGCTGGCTGGCCAGCCTGGCAATTCAGCAAGTGGCGATGTTGGCGGCCTTGTTTGCCCGCAGCCAGCAGCGCCGCGAAAACGCTCGCCGCATTGCCGGGGTCGACCGAATTGACCCCGCTACGGGCCTTATCAACGAACAGGTATTTGCTACCCGCCTGGCGCGCATGCTGGCGCGATCAGAACGGCTTAAACACCAAAGTGCCGTGTTGGTGATTGAGGTGATCAACAGCGAGCAAGTGTTGCGCGACTTTGGCAAAAAAATGGCCAGCGCACTGCCGCTGCGTGTGGCCTCGCGTTTGCTGTCGACCACCCGCGAAATTGACAGCGCTGCCCGCTTGTCTGAGCTGCGTTTTGGCATTTTGGTCGAAGGCCCGTTTAACGCCGAAGAAGCCGCCACCCTGGCCCCCCGCATTGTGGCGCGCTGCCTGATGCCCTACCCCGGGCTGCATGTGGATTGCGTGAGCCAGGTGCGCGTAGCCTATGCACTGGTGCCTGAGGTGGGCAGCAACCCCCAACCCGTGCTGGAGCAGCTAGAGCATTTGCTGGCAACCGCTCCAGCATCAAGCAAGAAGGCCGTGTACATGCTGGGTGAAGTGGCTCCACCGCCAAGGCGCCGCGCACACAGGCCCTCTCAACAGCACTAGTCGCCGGCTGACGGCTCAGTAGGCCGACTTTTTACTTGCGCGCAGGTGGGCATCGTTTGGCGCGCGGATGCGCGGCGTCATACACCGTTGCCAGGTGCTGAAAATCAAGCCGCGTGTAGACCTGTGTGGTGGTGATGTTGGCATGGCCCAGCAGCTCTTGCACGGCGCGCAAATCCCCGCTCGACTGCAGCACATGGCTGGCAAATGAATGCCGCAGCATGTGCGGGTGCACCGGCGTGGCCAGCCCCGCCTGCAGCGAACGCTGCTTGAGCCTGACTCGAATATGCTGTGGGCTTAAGCGCTTGCCTTGGGCATTGATAAAAAGCGCCGCATCGTTCTTTGCCCAAGCTGCGCGAATGCCTACCCACTGTTCCAGCGCGGCCAGTGCCTTACTGCCCACGGGCACGCTGCGGCGTTTTTCGCCTTTGCCCAGCACATTGGCTTCGGCTGCCTCAGCATCAATCCAGCCGCGCGCTGTGCGACTGGCCTGCACGTCCAGGCCCACCAGCTCGCCAATGCGCAGGCCGCAGCCGTAGAGCAATTCAACCATGCAGTGGTCACGCGCGTCGAGCGCTGGGCTGCTTTGCTCGCTGCTAGCGCGAAAGTCTGCCAGTTGCACGGCTTCATCAACGCCCAACGCTTTGGGTAGCGGTTTGGCGGCTTTAGGTGCCCGCACGCCCTGCACTGGATTGCTGGCCACCTTGCCCTCACGGCCCAGCCACAAATAAAAACCGCGCCAACCCGACAAAATAAGTGCAATGCCGCGTGCGCTGCGGCCAGCGCCATGCATGTGCGCTACCCAGCGCCGAATGTGCGTAGTTTGAACCTCTGCCAAGCCAATGTTGGCACTGTCAGCATGGGTTTGCAGCTTGCATAAATCAGCGCAGTACAACTCGGTAGTGCGCGCGGCTAAGCGCTTTTCAACCCGCACGTGCTCGAGGTAGCGGTGGGCCAGTGGGTCAAGCTCTACGCCAGATGCGGGTGCGGTTGGGAGTGCGGGTGCAGCCACAGCGTCACCCCCGCTTTTATTCTGCCGGGTTGTGCGGCAGCAGTCGGGTCAGGGCCGCGCCTGCCAAATCGCCAATTTGCGCTAAAAATTCAGTACCCATGGCGCTGTTAAACCGCTCGGCATCGGGAGACGCCAGCACCACCAAGCCGAAGGCCTCGGCCTCGCCGTCCACACGCAGCGGAATCAAGGCCACCGACATGGCTTGCGCCGGCTCAGGCAGCCAGGCTGCCGCATCAAAGCCAGAATTCACACCGCAGTACGGCGCGCCGAGCGACGACGCAAAGGCTTGCGTGTCGGCGCTGACGCCTTCGCAAAAAGGCTCGCCCGTAAAAATACCGTTGATGCGCCACACCTTGATGGCCGCTTGGGGAATGTCAAACTGCACTTTTAGCTCGCGCACAATGGTTTCAGGCAGGTCGCGCGCGTGGGCGGTCAGCAGCAGGTTGTGGGTGCAGGTTTGCAGCTTGTCGGCAATGGCCACGTTTTCATTGCCGTGGCGGATCATGTCGACAATTTTGCCCTCAAGCCCCTTGATTTTGTCGCGCAGCAGGCCGGCTTGGCGCTCTTGCAAACTTACCGCGCGGCTACCGTGGCCGCTGGACAATTGCACCGTGGCCAGCAGCTCGGCATGGCGCTCAAAAAAGTCTGGCGTGTTCGCCAGAAAGTTAGCAATGTCGTCTTCAGTGATGGGGGTGTTGTCTGTTGGGTTCATGGCTGGATTGTCGCGAATTTTTGTGGGCTTACAAAACGTTTTCTGGAACGTCGATTTCAGACTCAAACACTGTCGTGGCTGGCCCGGTCAGCAGTACCGGGGCAGTCAAAGCGCCAGACCATTCAACCGTGAGCAGCCCGCCCCGCGTTTGCACGTTAACTGGCGAGTCAAGCAGCCCGAGCCTGATGCCAGCCACCACGGCCGCGCAAGCACCCGTGCCGCAAGCCAGCGTTTCACCCGCCCCGCGCTCGTACACCCGAAGTTTGATGTCACTGCGGCTGACGATTTGCATAAACCCAGCGTTAACGCGATTGGCAAAGCGCACGTGGCCTTCAATCAGCGGGCCCATTTGCGCGACAGGTGCGGTGTCCACATCTTCCACCAGCTGCACTGCATGCGGGTTGCCCATAGACAGAACCGCTATAAATACAGGAGCTGCTCGCGCCCGTATTAATTGGTCTGCAGCCATATCTAATGGCCATTTTTGCCATAAATTAGCGTTTTCAGGCGTTAATCCAGCCGCATCAAACGGAATGCGGGCCAAGTCAAACTCCGGCGCGCCCATGTCAACCGTGACCCGGCCATCGCTTTGCAGGGCGAGCGTGAGCACGCGGTTCATGGTTTGCACTTTCAGAGTCGTCTTGTCGGTCAAACCGCGCTCACGCGCAAAGCGCACAAAGCAGCGCGCGCCGTTGCCGCAGTGCTCTACCTCGCCACCATCGGCGTTGTGGATCACGTACTCAAAGTCCACCGCAGGCGAAGGCGCGGGCCGAACCGACAAAATCTGATCCGCCCCCACGCCAAAATGCCGGTCAGCTAAAAACCGGTACTGCTCATGGGTTAAGCCCAACAGGCCGCGCGTCTCGTCCAGCACAACAAAGTCGTTGCCCGCGCCCTGCATTTTGGTGAATTTCACTCGCATGGCCTGATTATCGCGCTACGCTATGTTTTTTTGAAAGTGAGCACGGCATGCGCATTCCTGACTGGACCCCAGCACTTAAACCCCAACCCGATGATTTGGTACAAGCCATTTTGAAACGCCGGGGCGGCGAATTCATCAACCTGGACAAAGCCCTGCTCTGGAGCGAACCACTGGCGCGCGGCTGGAACGTGTACCTCAAAGCCGTTCGCACTGACCTGCCAACAAGCTGGAAGCTGCGCGAACTCGGCATTTGCACCGTGGCCCTGCTGACCGGTGCAGCTTACGAATACCACCACCACGCGCCCGATTTTTTGAAAGCGGGAGGCACTCAGGCTGAGCTGGATGCATTGCAGCAAGTTTGCCTCATCTACAAGTCAAATACGGCTGTAGCCCAATCAAATCAGGCGCTAGCAGCTATTGAAAGCATAGTAGTTCAATACGCAGCGCAAATGACGCTGAATGTGAAGGTGACTGACGAAGTGTTTGCCCAACTCAAACAACACTTCGACACCACGCAAATTGTGGAGCTGACGGCAGCGATTGCCACTTACAACATGGTGGCGCGGCTTTTGGTGGCGTTGGGGGTGTCGCCTGAGGCGTAGAAAAACACACGCTGCCCCCCCCCCAACTCAGTCCAGCAACTCAAGGCAATCAAGATCTTCGACCGCATCCAAA
>JANOWB010000197.1:0-2527 GCA_031417695.1 Polaromonas sp. | reverse complement strand
GATGGTGCTTTCAATGGCTTGCAGAATATCTTTGGGTGCGGTGGCAATGGTCAGGTTGGCACGGTCTTCCCAGGCGGCATTAATGATGGCTTCTAGTTTGGTGTTGTCTGAGTTCATGCGTTTTGAGTTTGGATTACTTGGATTATTTGGATTGAATAAATTGAACAATTCTTTGCGCGGCTTCCACGCACTCAGCTGTTTCAGCCACCAGCGCCATGCGGATTCTTCCCTTACCTGGGTTGCTATCTGGGTTACCGCCCTGCGCGTCTCGGGCCAAGTAGCTGCCGGGTAAAACCACCACATTGTAGGCAGCGAACAGCTCCGTTGAAAAGGCTTCGTCGTCGCCTTTGAACGCCGCAGGCACGCTGGCCCATAAATAAAACCCGGCGTCGGGCAGCGCCACGTCCATCACCGTGGCCAGCAGTGGGGTAACTTGAGCAAACTTGTCGCGGTACTTGGCGCGGTTGTCCAGCACATGCGCCTCGTCTGCCCAAGCCGCTGCGCTGGCTGCTTGCACCACTGGGCTCATGGCGCTGCCGTGGTAAGTGCGGTACAGCAAAAACGGTTTGATGAGTGCCGCGTCACCCGCCACAAAACCGCTGCGCAAGCCCGGTACGTTGCTGCGCTTTGACAGGCTCGTCATGGCAATCAGGTTTTTAAAATCATGCCTGCCCAGTTTGGCGGCGGCCTCGAGTCCGCCCAATGGCGGCTCGTCTCTGAAATAAATCTCGCTATAGCACTCGTCAGATGCAATGACAAAACCGTGGCGGTCGCTTAAATCGAAAAGCATTTTCCATTCAGCTAACGTCATGACAGCGCCTGCCGGATTGCCGGGAGAGCAAACAAACAGCAGCTGGGTTTTAGCCCACACCGCATCGGGTACGGCTGAGTAGTCGACCGCAAAGTTGCGTGCTGCGTCGCTCGGAACGAAGTGAATTTCAGCGCCCGCCAAAAGCGCCGCGCCTTCATAGATTTGATAGAACGGATTCGGACACACGACGATTGCGCCCGGCCTGGTCGGGTCAATCACCGTTTGCGCCAGCGCAAACAAAGCCTCGCGCGAGCCATTGACGGGCAGTATCTGCGTGGCGGCATCCACCTTCAAGTCATATCGGCGCTGCAGCCAGTCGCTAATGGTTTGGCGCAACTTGGGTTCACCCAACGTGCCAGGGTAGCTGGCCAGCCCAGCCAAGTTGTTGGTTATTGCGTCTTTAATCAGCTGCGGCGTAGCATGGCGCGGCTCGCCCATGCCCAAGCTGATGGGTTTGTAAGCCGGGTTGGGCGTGATGGCCGCGTGCAGCAAGCGAAGCCGCTCGAAAGGGTAGGGTTGCAGTTTGGAAAGCAGGGGGTTCATGGGGTGATTATCAAGCGAACCGAATGCTATTTTTGTTATGCGATCGGCTAGGTGAACAGGTAAACGTATGGGTGTCGTGGGTGACCGCGTCGGTGATTCGATTTCTTGCCAGGTTTGTCTGAGGTTTTTCATTTGTCTTGGCCTGGGCTTAATTGCTCGACTTGTGCGGTTTCCGCCAAAAGAGCGGGCGACTGCAAGACCGCGACAGTATGGGATGCGAGTCAGCCTTGCAATGACGCGAAATGCTGTCTTTCGACGGTTGTTTTGACCTAACTTTGGCCTGTAATCCAATGAATACGAGCGCAATCAGCTCTTGAATTAATAGCGGTAAGGTACTTTATCGACGCACGCTTGCACGCAGCGGCAACTTGCCACGCGCTCCATGCAGCGTCCGATTAATACCGTTAACGTTAAAAAGTAGGCAAATGGCGACCCTGTTTTCGCATCGATCGCTTCAGGCTTGAAACAAGCACACTAAGATCGCATGCAATAAAAAATATAAGCATGCATATGATTTTTGGTTGCCTCCATTTGCTCTTGCGCCGCGCCGCCCACGTTCTGCTTGCGCTGGCTTTGCTCACGCTGACTAGTTTGTCGTTTGCCCAGTCGGCTTGTACGGCAGTATGGGGCATCGTTTCAACGGGAGGTGCTGCACCAACCCGTCTGGGCTTTTACAACGGCAGCGCGGGTACTGCATCAAAGTTCACTACGCTCAGTTTTACGTTGACTGGCGGAACCAGCGCCAACGCCTTGGCAGGCGACCCCGCTACCGGCTTGCTTTATTACTTTGACCGTGCGGGCCTCAACCTGCACTCAGTCAACCTTAATACCAACGCAACAGCCACGGTGGGCACGATTGCCCCGGCTTCGCCCAACGGCAATGGGAACATGGTGGGCGCGGTGGTTGATCAGAACAGCAACTTGATCGTGATGACTTCAAGCGGCCCAGGCGGCAATTACCAGGTTGCCACCGTCAGCAAGACCGGCAACACCACCAATGCCGTTTGGCGAACGGTCACTTACGCTATCGGCGGCGGGCTACCGACTTCAGGCGGAAGTGGCGACCTGTATATGGACAAGGCCAACCAGTTGTGGATCATGTCCAACTCTGTTCCTTCAACGCTTTATCCACTGACTTTAGGCATCACGGCGGGCAGCCCGAACGGCACCATC
>JANOWB010000196.1:0-5800 GCA_031417695.1 Polaromonas sp. | reverse complement strand
ATTCAGGTTCGTGCTGGTTTTTTGCGTAGGCTTCTTTAAGTTCAGTTAATGCGTGGGTCAGGGTTTCTGATACAAAACTGCCGCCATAAACGCCGAAGTGACCTTTGAGGTCAGGTTGTTGGTACTCGTACATTTGAAATCACATTCTTTGCAAGTTGGTCGTCGGCAGCACGAACGGCTGCGACAAATTGACTGATCAGCTCGGGGCTTTTGATGCCTTTGGCGGTTTCAACGCCCGAGCTCACATCGACAGCCAGCGTTTTACCGCGTGGCCGGACTTGCAAAATGCCATCGCCCACGTTTGCAGGTGTGAGTCCACCAGACAAAACGAGGTGAGCATTGACGCTTGGAGGAAGCAGTGACCAATTGAATGTTTTTCCGCCGCCACCAAAACCTTCGACATGGGCATCGAGCAGTATGGCTTGGGCTTGTTTGTAATCTTCTGCGTATTTTACGAGATCGAAAGCTAGTGGCGCGTTTGAGGTTTCTGCCTGGATGGGGATGCGGGCGGCGCGGATGAACGGCCGGGCTATTTGCAGGCACATTTCAGGTGTTTCGTCACCATGAAACTGCACTATAGCGCCCTGAATACGGGAGCAAGCAGCTATTATTTCAGTAGCGGATGCGTTAACAAAGAAGAGGACTGGCGTGACAAATGGTGGAAGGCGAGCAGCAAGTTCGGCTGCACGCTTGGCGTTGACGTAGCGCGCACTGTGTTCATACAACGCAAAGCCAATGGCATCAGCACCTGCTGAAACAGCGGCGTCTACATCTTGCTCACGAGTCAGGCCGCAGATTTTGATTCGGGTTCGTATTTGGTTCATGGTAGCCAATCATATGCCGCTGCTTTTATTGGCAGATCGTACTTGGGTTCATAAACTGGCCCCAAGAAGTACAAGCCATTTGGCGAAAAAGTAGGCGCTGCCGCATCACGCCTTTTAGCCGCCATTACCTCAACTATCCACTCGGGCTTTTTAAAACCCTGGCCCACCGCCACCAGGCAGCCCATGATGTTGCGAATCATGTGGTGCAAAAAGGCGTTGGCTTGAAACTCAAAGCGCCAATAGGCAGAGTCAGGTTTCTGAAAAATATCAATCTGCTGAATATTTTTGACGGGTGATTTGGCCTGACATTGCGCCGCGCGAAACGAGCTGAAGTCATGCTCACCCAGCAAATACGCTGCAGCTTCGCGCATTTTTTCACCATCCATTGATCGATAAATCCAACCCACGCGGCCAGCTTCAACACTTGGCCGCACGGGGGATTCAAGCACCACATACGCATAGCGCCGGGCAATCGCACTGCCGCGAGAGTGAAACTCATCAGGCACCACACGCGCCCATTGCACGGCAATGTCGGTCGGTAAAAAGGCGTTGGTGCCGCGAACCCACGATGCGGTTTCGCGTTCAAGCAGGGTATCAAAATGCACCACTTGCATCAGGCCATGCACACCTGCATCGGTGCGGCCTGCGCAGTTGACACGAATGGGCTGCAGGCTGAATTTGGCAAGCGCTAATTCGAGCTTGTCCTGAATGGTGTTGCCCGAGAGCTGGCTTTGCCAGCCCTCGTAAGCGCCGCCGTTGTAACTTATGCCTAGCGCTAGTCTCAATACACAGCTCAAAAAATAGCTGCTACGTCAGCGAGTTTAGAAAAGCCTGGGCTTTGGTTTTTAACGCACCTTGTGCCTGCGCCACCACCTCATTGGCCAACGACCGAGCGCCGTCAGGGTCACCGAGCGCTCGGAACTCTTCAGCCAGAGCAAACTTGGTCTCTAACGGGCCTTCAGGCACGTAAGCGGAAACCGGCTTGGCCGCGATGGGGCCGAGAGTGGAGGACGAGTCCAGATCGAGCGACAGCGAGTTCATGTCGAATTCGAGCATGCCGCTGTCGAGCACTGCAGCGGGGGCTGCTGCTGATGGCTTGATGGCCACCAGCGGCTGGGTTTTTGAATAACTTGAATCAGGCCCCGCCGCTGCATTTGCCTTGATCGCCATCGGCTGCGTAGAAACTTTGATGTCGTCAAAGTCCATGCTGCCGCTGTCAAACGCTGGCACCGGATCCAGATTTAAAGAAACTGTAGGTTCTGTACGCATTGCGGTCGCCACTGGGGCTGGCGCTGCGGCAGTTGCACGCGACAGTGGAGCACTTACAGGCGCAGCTACAGGCGCATCCCCTGCTGAAAAGTCCAAGTCAAGGTCGAAGTCAACGTCGTCAACGCCGGCTGACATGTCGGCCGCAGCCCCATTGGTGGCGCGTGATACTGGCATGGTGTCGTGACCGAACTCCGCGCCTGCTGCAGCAATAACTGCTCCTGCGGCAAGGGGTTGGCCACCTGGCTTGTACAGGCTGTTAGCAGGGTCTAAATCACGGCCCAGCTCTGCAATGTAGGCCCACTCTGGGCCAACGCCGTTCGTGAGAGCAAATGCATCGGTAGCAAGCGATTCAAAGCCTTTGATGTCACGCCGCTTCGCGTAAATTTCGCCCAGCTTGCTGTGAATGGCAACGCGGGTTGGCGTGGTGCGCAAAGCCTCTTTAAGAATTTCTTCAGCTTGTAAATCACGGCCATAAGCCAGGTACACGTCGGCTTCGGCCACCGGGTCAACGTCGCCGGCGGCATCTAACTGGCTGGGCGAATAAACCAACGATGAACCCGAAGCCGAAGACTCGCTGGTGTCGACACGTTGACCACCACTGGCGCCAAAAAACGAGTCGGGTTGCAACCGGCTTTCTAGAAAAGAGCTGTCAACAGTGGCGAGCGAGTCCTTCTTTTTGTAGCGGTAGTAGCCAAAACCGCCGAGCAGTGCCAAAAGCCCGCCAAGTGCGGGCAGTGCAAACGGGCTGTCGGTAAGTGACTCGACCAAAGTTGGCTCTGGCGGCGGCGGTGCCACTACCTTCTTGGCAGGTAGCGGTTTTGGCGCGGCTGCACTTGCAGGGGCAACAGGCGCTGATGCGACAGCAACGGGTACGGTCGCGCTCGCAGTTGCAATTGCCGTAGTGGTGGGGCCTGCCACAACCGTGCTTGTTGCCGTTGTGGGTGCCGATAGTGGCGCTGGCGGCGCTGATGCGGTTACCGCAGGAAGCGCAGGTGCTGGCACAGGCGTTGGCAGGGGTGCTACCGCGGCTGGTGCAGCTGGTGCAGGTGCTGCAACGGTAGGTACCGGTGTAGTGGGTTTACTGGCGCTGGCAGCAGGGGTAGCCGCAACCACAGGCGGTGTTGGCGCAGCCACCACAGGCGCAGCAGCTGGCACAGGTACTGCCACACCGGGCGCTTTGGCAGCGCTAGCTGGGGCGGCAGATGCCACAGGGGCAGTTGTGGTGCCTTTGGCACGTAGCTTGTCCAGGTCGCCAATATTTTTGGAGAGTTCTGCCACGCGGGTTGACTCAGCGGCTGCCTGGCGATCTTTGGCTATTTTTTCTTCAGCAGCCGATTTGCCCTGCACGGCGCCTTTTGACAGCGTGAGCTTGTCTGGTGTTTTCGCGGCCGAGCCGTTGTCGTCTACCTTGGCTTGCAGTTTGCCGCCGGCTTGGCGGTCAGCGCCTGCAACTTGGGCAGTGGGCGCGCCTTCAGCCAGTTTGCGTCTGAAGTTGTTGAAATCTTTGGACTGCGCAGAAATGGTTCGAGTGGCGTCGCCCGCCGATGTCGCGCCGGCAGACTCTTCTGTTGGCAGGTCCAACACAGCGCCAGATTTCAGGCGGTTAATGTTCCCGCCGATGAAAGCGCTCGGGTTGCTCTGAAGCAGCGCTACCAACATTTGGTCGAGCGAAATCCCTGCGGGCTTGTTTTGGCCCGCAATTTTGCTGGCAGTGTCGCCCGCTTTGACGGTGACTTGTTGGCCGTTGCCTAGCGCTTTTTGCGGTGCGTCGGCTTTGGGCCTTGGTACTCGGGCCATGGGCACGGGCTTGACTTCACGCGGCGCAGCGATTTGGCTTGAAGCCGCGGGCTTTGCTGCTTGCTGAGCGGCCGATGAATTAACGCCGGGCGCAGTGGTGGGGCCAATAGCTTGGCGCAGGTTGGGCGGGTCAAAAAGCAGCGTGTAGTCGCGCACAACGCGCCCCGATGCCCAACTGGCTTCCAGCACTAAATCAACAAAGGGTTCCGTCACTGGTCGGGGGGTAGTCAAGCGAAGAAACGAGCGGCCGTCTGGGCGTTTTTGCAGAGTTACCTGCATGCCCACCACGGTTGCAGAGTACTCCAGCCCAGCTGCTTTGAACGCTGCCGCAGACCCAATACTCAGGCGCAGACTACTGGCTTCTTCGGCATTGATCTCCGCAATATCGACTTCAGCCCGCAAGGTCTCGCCCAATGCAGACTGCACAGTCACCCTGCCCAAGGCAAGCGCATGCGCTTCAATACTGGACAGGCTACCCAGCAGCGCGACGGCGCTCGCCAATGCGCCAAACCGCCAACTAATGCGTTGAGTCATGGTGTTTGGAGCCTCCTGAGCTCGATCTGTGTGTAACTTTATTTTGCTTGAACGCACAAAAAACCTCGATGCAAATTTCTGAAAATCAACCTTAACATCAAGGTGTTACGCTGACAAGCTCAGACATCACTTAAGTGTTTGCAGGCCCCAATTAGGGGTATCTATCCAGTTTTAAATGTTGTCTGTTGGCAACGGGGTGACGCGTTTGCTTACACATTGTGACACCAGATGGTTGCGCATTAATCCACATTCCGCAGATTTGCTGGCGGCAATTTAGCCAGCTTTAAGCTTCCAGCAAAATCCGCAGCATGCGCCGCAACGGCTCGGCTGCGCCCCACAACAATTGGTCACCCACTGTAAATGCGCCCAAATAATCCGGCCCCATGGCGAGCTTGCGCAAGCGTCCGACCGGAATCGTCGTGGTGCCCGTGACAGCCACCGGTGTCAGGTCTTTGATGGTCGCTTCTTTCGTGTTCGGCACGACTTTGACCCAAGCGTTGTCTGCCGCAATCAGCGCTTCAATGTCTGCCAGCGGCACGTCTTTTTTCAGCTTGAAGGTCAACGCCTGGCTGTGGCAGCGCATCGCGCCGACGCGCACGCAAAAGCCATCGACCGGCACGGCGGGCGCACTAAAACCTGCGCCTTGGCCCAGGATTTTGTTGGTTTCTGCGCCAGCTTTCCATTCTTCTTTGCTCGAACCGTCACCCAGGTCTTTGTCGATCCACGGAATCAGCGAGCCGCCTAGTGGCACGCCAAAGTTGGCGGTCTCACTGGCCGACAAGCCGTGTTGCTTGGCCAGTATGCGGCGGTCGATTTCCAAAATCGCGGATTTTGGGTCGTCCAGCAGCGCTTTCACTTCACCGTTCAACGTGCCAAATTGCGTGAGCAGCTCGCGCATGTGCTGCGCACCGCCGCCTGATGCTGCCTGATAGGTCATCGACGTCATCCACTCGACCAAGCCAGCCTTGTACAGTGCGCCCACGCCCATCAACATGCAGCTGACCGTGCAGTTGCCGCCAATCCAGTTTTTGCCGCCTTTGGCCAAAGCGTTCTTGATGACGGGCAAATTGACTGGGTCCAGCACGATGACAGCGTCGCTGTTCATGCGCAGGGTGGATGCCGCGTCAATCCAGTGGCCTTGCCAGCCCGCAGCGCGCAGCTTGGGGTACACCTCTGCCGTGTAGTCGCCGCCTTGTGCGGTGATGATGATGTCGCACTTTTTGAGCGCCGAAATATCCATCGCGTCTTTGAGCGTCGTTTCGTTTTTGGCTTGCGGTGGGGCTTTACCCCCTGCGTTGGAGGTGGAAAAGAAAATCGGCTCGATCAGCGCGAAGTCGTTTTCCGCAACCATGCGGTCGATCAGCACAGAGCCGACC
>JANOWB010000195.1:0-4548 GCA_031417695.1 Polaromonas sp. | reverse complement strand
GACGCTTGCGGTGCTGGCCCGCCAGGGTTACCCACGCCACCGCCCCCACCACCGCTTCCGCAACCCGCTACCAGGGCTGAAGCAAGTGCTGTGGCAAGGGCTGTACGCAGGGCCGCGCTAACCAGCCATTTTGAATTGAGTTTAGACATGGTGTTTCCTTTAAGTTGTCATTGCGCTCAGTAGGTGGCAGAACCGGCGTTGGGGGTGTTCAGGTACGGAAAGCCGGGCAAAAACGGAACCGTGGCCTGGTCAACCGCATCATGAATGTTGGCGGCGGTTGCGCCCAACGGCACACTCGATGGCTTGCAGGCAGACGTCAAGCCGGGCACGCCCGGCACGCTGTTGAGTTTGAGCGCATCGTTGTCGCCGTTAATGATGCACAAGCCGCCCACCGTGGCCACCAGCGCAATGTCGACTACGTCGTCTTTGGGGCGACGGCCATTTGGAAAGCCAGCGTTGTCAGTGCCGCCCGCCAACGCGTTGCCTGCCACGCCCAGCCGGTTTTGCGTTGCAAACGGCACTGCTGGCACGGCCAGATTCAATCGCAACATTTCAGACGCTTTGGGGTTGGCAGGCTTGTTCACGCCGGTGATGCCGGTCAAAAAGGTAGTGATTAAGTCTGTGCGCGGCAGGTTTTTAGGTGCCACATCAGCGCCCAACACCAAGCTCAGCAAAGCTGGCAGCGTGGGGTTAGAAACGTAGGTTAAAAACTGGCCATCGTCTTTAGGCTGCGATGCATTGAACTTGTCTTTGTCTGGCAAGCCAATCACCAGTTCGTTGACCAGCGGGTTGCCCAGGCGCGACACCTGTGTCCACGCGCCACCGGCTTTTTCAACCTTGTCGTTGCCCGAGCCCGGCTTGCCGTTGATCAAACGGCCTTGGCGCACGCTGGCCGTGGTCCAGCCGCCAATCACGGTTTCAGCGCCCGCAGACAAGCAGTCTTTGTGCACTTCAATCGCCATGGTGGTGACGTTTGATTTTTGAATGATGTGCTTGCCGCCCATGCCAGCCGCGTCTTTGTTGGCGGGGTCCAGCAAAAATGACGCGGGTGCGTTGACCAGGTCAAACACTGCGCCCAAGTTAACGGCAAAACCTTCCTGGCGTTGCCCGACAAACACCTTGCCCTGGTCTTTGCCTGCCGGGCAGCCCGGAATCGTTACCGTGTGAATATGTTTGGCCGCGTAGGCGGGGTAGTCGGCAATCGTTTTCGTGCCGATGTTGTCAACCGGTTTTTCAAACGTGGCACTGCCGCCTGTGGTTTTGAGCATGGCATCGCCCAGGGATTTGCGGCGCTCACCGCGCACCACTTTCACGTCATACGTTTCGTTGACGTTTAAGTTCGCGTCATTCAGGTTGGCAACTGCACCGGCCTGAATCAGCGGAATCGGCACGCTGGCCGAGCCAATGGTCAGGGGAATTGATTTCAGGTTGTTTTTAAATCGAAATTGGAAGGTAATGTCTTCCACCGCGTCGCCGTTGTTGTCTACGTGTATCTCATACAACGCGTTCGGGTCCATTTGAAAGTAGTTGGGGCCGCCGTACGGTGACTGTAGGGGCTGGTAGTTGGCCAGCAGCGTGACGTAGTCTGAGCGCCCGCCCGAGCCGTTGGCGGCCACGCCTTCATAGCTGCGAAACATATAAAAGTCAGTACCGTCGACTTTGGGGCTGCCGGTAATAAAAGGCGCTTCGCGGTGGCTGGACGCCAGCGCGCTACCGGCGGCAACAACTAGCAGGCAAGCTTTTGCAAGCTGCTTTAGGGCAATGGTCATGTTGAACTCCTGGTTGGAATAAGGCAAATAAACGTACGGCTCTGGCCGCTACTGGTTTACGTGACTTTTTTCTGACTGGATTCAATCTAATTTTTAAAAACCGTTTTGAGCAGCGCTTTTTTAAAAGACGGGCAAAAGCCTGACGCGTCGGCAAGGCGTGGTCTGAATTTTTGGCCGATGGGGCGCGCCGCTTTGCCGAGCTATCAACGAATCAGTGGTTGACTTCAGCTTATGCTGCCGCGGCAGGCTTAAACCTTGCCAAATATCAATAGAATAGGGCTGCAGCCCAATAAAATCAGGCGCAATAAGCTATAAAAATAAGAGTAATTTATAGCGCTGAAAGCGCTTGTCCTACGGCTAAACAAGGCCGTCTCCTACGCGCTCTTTGTGTTACCTTCAAATTTGGACATTTTTCCGGGTTTTCACTGCATTGTGAGACTTCATGGCAGTTTGCCTAGCCCCTGAATCTGTAAACCCTGTGAATCCTGTGAATCAATCCAGCAGCCCCGCGGACCGCAATAACGAGGCTCCATTGGTGCAGCGCCCCGACAAAGAGCTTTTAAAGCCGTGGCGCGTTTGCATCATTGACGACAGTTTGGGCGACCGCGCCCACATCCGCCGAAGTCTGTTGGGCGGATCAGAACGGCAGCTGACTTTTGTTGAGGCTGCCACCGCTGCAGGCGGAATCACCGCGGTACTTGGTGCAGTGCCACCGCCTGACTGCATCGTGCTGAACTACAACTTGCCGGACATGCTGGCACCCGACGTTTTGGCCGCCGTGGTGGGGCGTGACGGTATGCCGATCTGCCCGGTAGTGGTGGTGACCAGTGGTGCCAACCGGGACGACGGCCGCCTGGCGCTGCGTGCGGGCGCACAAGACTACATTGCCAAAGACTGGACCAACCCCAACAGCCTTTGCCGCGCCGTTGAAAACGCCAGTGAAAGCTGGGCCATGGCGCGTGAACTTCGCCAAAGCAAAGGGGCACTCAGGCTGGTCACCGACCGCGAAACCTTTCGCAGCGTGTTTGGCGACGCAACGCGTGGCCTGACCGACGAGCATGCGCTGATACGCGTGGCTTCACACATGCTGGGTGTGCACCTGCAAGTTAACCGCGTGATGTACGGCGAGGTCACGCACGATGCGCATGTGGTGGTAGGCCAAAGTTATGTCAATGGCCTGCCGCAAATGGAGGGGACTTATCGCCTGGAAGACTACGGCCCGAAGTTGCTGGCGATGTTCCAGTCTGGTGAAAACCAGGTCGCGCCTGACGTGCCAAATGATGTCAGTTATTCAAATGTCGAAAAAGCGGCGTATGCCGATTTGAAAATCGTCGCCAATCTGGGTATTCCCATTTTAAAAAATGGCAGGCTCGTTGCTGTGCTGGGCATTCATCAAAACGCTCCACGCCACTGGACGCTAGATGACATGACGATCGCGCGGGAAATCGCCGAGCGCACCTGGGCGGCGGTGGAGCATGTGCGGGCTGAAAGAAAACTTCATGCCAATGAGCTGCAACTCTCGCAGATACTGGAGATCATGCCGTCTTTTTCGGTTGTGCTGACCGGTTCATCACATGTTTTTCAGAGGGCGAATCAGGCTTACTTGAACCTGATTGAACGCGGCTCGGAGATCATCGGGAAAACCTTTGTAGAGGTATTGCCCGAGCTTGCTGATCAGGCTTTTCCGGCTTTGCTGGATGAGGTTTACCGCACGGGTCAACCCTTTGAGACCAAGTCGATGTTGGCCAAGCTCAGATTGGGGCCAGACCGGATTTTGATCGACAGGTTTTTTGATTTTGCGTACTTGCCATTGCGAGACGTCAACGGCAAGGTGTCGGGTATTTTTATGCACGGCGTGGATCGTACAGATGAAGCCAGGGTAACGAAGGGGTTGGCCCGGCGCGAGCGTGAACTGCGCAGCGTGACCGAGAACACGCCCGATGTGCTCAGCCGGTTTGACCGCCAGTTGCGGCATGTGTTTGTCAACTCAGTCATCGAGAAACTCACGGGTCGGCCCGTGGCAGATATTTTGGGCAAAACGCACCGCGAGCTGGGTGTGCCTAAAAAGCTGTCTGACCAATGGGAAAAGGCGATTCGCTATGTCTTTGACCACCAAAAGCAAACCGTGCTGGAGTTTTCATCGCAAACGCAGCACGCCGGCCTGCGCCATTTTTCGTGCCGCCTGGTGCCTGAGTTCAACGATGAAGGGCACATCGAATCCGCGTTAGGCGTCACGCACGACATTACCAACCGGCGCGCTTATGAGCAGCGGCTGCTGGAGCAAGATATCCGCAAGGACGAATTTTTAGCCACACTGGCGCATGAGCTGCGCAACCCGCTGGCGCCCATACGCACGGGTGTGCAGCTGCTTAAATTCGCGCCACGCTCAGAAGATGTGGCTGCGCGCACCCTGCCCATCATGGAGCGCCAGTTAAGCCAGCTGGTGCGCCTTGTCGACGATTTGCTCGATGTGTCGCGCATCAGCATCGGCAAAATCGTACTCAGTCGCGAGCGGATTTTATTTCCGGACGGTGCCGCTGCTGCGCTGGAAGCGTCGCGGCCGGTGATTGACGCTGCCAGTCACACGCTCACTATCGACTGGCCAAGCGACGCGGTCTGGTTAGAGGCTGACCCAACCCGCTTGACCCAAATCTTCAGTAACTTGCTGACCAATTCGGCCAAGTATATGCAGGCCGGTGGGCACATCACGTTTTCAGCGCGCCTGGAAAATGACAACATTGTGGTTGCGGTGCACGACACGGGCATGGGCATACCGGCT
>JANOWB010000194.1:0-1883 GCA_031417695.1 Polaromonas sp. | reverse complement strand
GTCTTGGGCCTGCAGCTGCTGCACTTGCGATTGAAGGCTTTCGGGGTAGGCGCTGAGGTATTTCACTGAGATTGATTGCTATTAATTGAGGAGCTGGGCGCGCCCGTATTTATTGGGTTATAGGCCTAAAAAACACATTTTTAGCAGTTTTTAAACCGCTAGCCCTCACCCCTGCCTCTCCCAATGGGAGAGGCAGTAAATCAAACTTCCCGCCTTAGGGCTGGGAACAGGATCACATCCCGAATGCTGGCGCTGTCTGTCAGCAGCATCATCAAGCGGTCGATGCCCACGCCGCAGCCACCGGTGGGGGGCATACCGTATTCAAGGGCGCGAATGAAGTCGTGGTCGTAAAACATGGCTTCGTCGTCGCCGCTGTCTTTGGCGGCCACCTGGGCATTGAAGCGGGCGGCTTGCTCTTGGGCGTCGTTCAGTTCGCTGAAGCCGTTGCCAAACTCGCGGCCAGTGATGTACAGCTCGAATCGCTCGGTGACTTCTGGGCGGCTGTCGTTGGCGCGTGCCAGGGGTGATATTTCAGTCGGGTGTTCCATGATGAAGGTGGGTTGCCAGAGCTTTTCTTCGACGGTTTCTTCAAAATACATGACTTGCAAGCTGGCCAGTGACCGCGTGCTCAGGCGGTCTTTTTGCTCGTTGAAGCCCAGCTTTTTCAGTTTGTCAGTCAGCCACACGGCATCGTCAACACCCGCATCCACGCCCAGCGCTGCATCGGTGTGCTTCAGAATTGCTTCACGGATCGTCAGGCGCTCAAACGGCAGGCTTAAATCGACGGGCTTGTCGGCATAGCTCAATTGCAGTGACCCGCAAATTTTTTGCGCCACATCCCGAATCAGCGTCTCGGTAAACGTCATCAAGTCTTCGTAGTTCCACCACGCGGCGTAGAACTCCATCATCGTGAATTCAGGGTTGTGGCGAACGCTGATCCCTTCGTTGCGGTAGCTGCGGTTGATCTCAAACACGCGCTCAAAACCACCCACAATCAGCCGCTTCAAATACAGCTCGGGCGCAATGCGCAAGAACATTTCCTGGTCGAGCGCGTTGTGGTGTGTTTTAAAGGGTTTGGCATTGGCACCACCGGGAATAGGGTGCAGCATGGGCGTTTCAACTTCTAAAAAGTCGTTCGCCACCATGAATTCACGGATACCGCTGACGGCCTTGCTGCGCGCCATGAAGCGGGCTCTAGCTGACTCGTCAGTGATCAAATCCACATAGCGCTGGCGGTACTTGACCTCCTGGTCGGCCATGCCGTGAAACTTGTCTGGCAAAGGGCGCAGGCTTTTGGTGACCAGCCTGATGGCGGTGGCGTGAATCGACAGCTCGCCGGTTTTGGTTTTAAACAGTGTGCCTGTGGCCCACACAATGTCGCCCAAATCCCAGTGCTTGAAGGCGTTGTGAACGTCTTCGCCCACGCCTTCGTTGTTGATGTAGACCTGAATGCGGCCACCCGACGGGCCAAACGACGCATCTTGCAGCGTGGCAAAACTGGCTTTGCCCATCACGCGCTTGAGCATCATGCGGCCTGCCACGCTGACGGTCACGGCCAATGGCTCCAGCTCTTCTTTGGTTTTGCTGCCGTACTGCGAAAACAGGGCTTCGGCGCGGTGCGCGGGCTTGATGTCGTTGGGAAAAGCAATGCCTGCGCTGCGCAGGGCTTTGAGCTTTTCACGCCGCTCAACCATCAATTGATTTTCATCTTGCGGGGTGATGGCTGTGGTGGTGGGGGTTGCAGAGGGCGTGGTTTGGGGAGTCATTAGGCGGCGGGTTGTGCAATTAATCGCTGATTTTAAGTTTTTACCGAGCGTGCCAGCCGAATAGGCCACGTTATGTGGGCTGCAGCGGGTGCTCGTGCCTTGATAATCTAGGCAATG
>JANOWB010000193.1:0-3741 GCA_031417695.1 Polaromonas sp. | reverse complement strand
ACGCCGCCCACCACAGCCAGCACAAGCGCCCCGAAAGTGATTTTCATGGTGTACATCCAGCTGACCATGTGCGAGCCCAGGTTGTCCAACAGCGTTTTAAGTACCAGCGTGGGTGCCGGCAAGATGTAGTGCGGAATGTTGTTGATGCGTACCACCAACTCCCAAGCCAGCAGAGCAAGCCCAAACACCACAAAAGGCAATATTTGTTGAATAAATCGCATGCTAAAGCCGGTTTTACGGGCGCGAGCAGCTACTAAAACGGGAGCAACTCGGTTCAGTTTTTCTACTGCCTCAGTCATGGTGGTCTCCAGCTTTTTGCAGCGCTTGCGACACCTGCACGCACAGCTCGGCGTATCGCGGGGTGTTGCGAAAGGCATCTACCCGTGGGTACGGCTCATCGACTGCAATGTCGGCAATTATTCTGCCCGGCCGCGCCGCCATCACGATGATGCGGTTGCTTAAATAAACGCTCTCATACACGCTGTGGGTCACAAAAAAGGTGGTGAACTGCTGCGCCTGCCACAGCGCCAAAGTGTCGTTGTTCAGCTTGAACCGCGTCATTTCATCCAGCGCTGCAAATGGCTCGTCCATCAACAACAGGCGCGGCTCGGTCACCATGGCTCGGGCAATCGACACCCGCATTTTCATCCCGCCAGACAACTCGCGCGGGTAGACGTGGGCAAACTGGCTCAAGCCAACCTTGTCCAGCACAGCGTCAATTTGCGGCTTGGCCTGCGCCCGCGACACGCCTTTAAGTCGCAGTGGCAGCCAGACGTTTTCAAACACCTTCGTCCACGGCATCAAGGTAGGCTCTTGAAACACAAAGCTGATGTCTTTGGCGTGGTCACCAGTGCCTGCCCAATCAATGCTGCCAGCTGTGACTGGCGACAGCCCCGCAATCATTTTTAATGCAGTGCTTTTGCCGCAGCCCGATGGGCCCAGCAAACTGACAAATTCATGCTGGCCAACGCTCAGGTCGACTCGCTCAAGCGCCAGTGTGCCGTTGTCGTAGCGTTTTTCGACGCTGCGCAGTTCTAGCAAGGTGCTCATACTGAGTGGTTGGGGTGTGCGTTCAAAGTGGATAAAGGCAAGCTGCTGATCTCTTGCAAAAGCCGGGCCAACTGCAGCCCGGCGGCGTTGATCACTGCGTGGCCTTTGGCGGCGGTGGCAATGCTGGCGTCGCCCGCCGCGCCATACGGGTTGTAGTCTTGCATTTGCCAGCCCAGTTTGGCTGCAGCGCCGTTACCCAAAATCGGGTACTTTTTAGAGCGCTCTTCAGCCTGAGTTTGAAAGTGCTGCGCTTGCTGCATCTCCACGTATTTTTCACGCAGGGCAAGCATCATCGATGTTTCCATGTCGCCCGCATGAATGCCAAAGCGGTGCTCGGCAGGGGCGAACAAGTTCATCACCTCGTCCCCCAGCGGCAAGGTAAACCAGTTGCTTGAAAACACGATCAGGTCATGCGCCGAGCGCAAGTCACGCGCGACGATGTCCATCACGCTGATCTGGCCGCCGTGGCTGTTAAACAGCACCAGCTTTTTGATACCGGCGCGCGCCACGCAAGCGCCCAGTTCCATCCACACGCTGATCAGCGTTTGTGCGCTTAACGTCAGCGTGCCGGGGTAGCGCAGGTGTTCGTTGCTTTTGCCCACTTGCTGCGTGGGCATGAACAGCACCGGCAGCGCGCTGGGCAAGTGCGGCAATGCAGCTTCAATCACACCGTTGACCAGGGAGGTGTCGACACTTACCGGCAAGTGCGGACCGTGCTGCTCAATGGCGGCCACGGGCAGTACCGCTACGGTTTGGTCAATCACGCTGCTTGCGGCCAGTTGCGAAAAATGGCGCGAAGTTAAGTCGGCCCAAAATTTTGACGGTAGGTTCATGATCCTAGAAACGGTGGTTGGATCCGTGTGAGTGTGCCACGCCCAGCGTGCGCAGCAAGGCGGGACAACGACGCGGGCTATCGCCCGCTAGGAGGAGCAACGCGGCTGAGCGCGTTGGGCGTGGTGCAATCGCATGCATAGCGCGTTCACCCAAAAGGGGACGGTTTAGAAGGGCGAAAAAGTGAGTATTCATGCGATCTGCACGACGTTTACTAGCGGTCAACTGCTGTTTCTAGGATTGGATATTACTGGTAAAAAAGTGTGCATAGGCTAAAGCCCTAGTGTGCTGCTGCGATGCGTGCGGCATCATGAAGCATTCTTTAAGGAAGCACCATGCAGCGCCGACAAATTCTCCAATCAGCCGCTTTGTTATCTGCCCCATCGATTGCTGGACTGGCGCGGGCGCAAGCTTTCCCTGCCAAGCCCATCAAGTTGGTGATAGCCTTCCCTGCGGGTGGGCCAACCGACGTGACGATGCGGGTGCTGGCAGACAACGCATCAAAAATTCTGGGTCAAGCGGTGGTCATTGACAACAAGCCCGGCGCAGGCGGCACGCTGCCTGCGCAGCAACTGCAAAGCGCAGCCGCTGACGGCTACACCGTGGCGCAAATTCCGCTGGGTGTTTTTCGCTTGCCGTACACCACCAAAATGACCTGGGACCCAATCAAGGACTTGGCTTATGTGCTGAACGTGACCGGCTACGCTTTTGGCTTGGTCGTGCCCACTGATTCACCGCTCAAAAGCTGGACGCACTTTGTCGGCTGGGCCAAGGCCAACCCGGGCAAGCTGAGCTACGGCTCCAACGGCAGGCTGACCAGCCCGCACCTGACGATGGAACTGATTGCGCAAAAGCTGGGGCTAGAGCTGCTGCACGTGCCGTACAAAGGCAGTGCCGATTTAATGCAGTCTATTTTGGGCGGCAACATCATGGCGGCGGCAGATTCAACTGGTTTTGCGCCGCAGGTTGAGGCTGGCAAGCTGCGCGTGCTGAACACGTGGGGCGCCGAGCGCTTGGCCAAGTTTCCCGATGCACCCACACTGAAAGAACTCGGCCTGGGCCTGGTGCAAAACTCCCCGTTTGGCATCGCCGCCCCCCGAGACACGCCAACAGCCGTAGTCAAACGCCTGCACGATGGTTTTAAGCAAGCAATGGACATGGACAGCTACAAAACCGCGTTAGCCAAGTACGACATGCAGCCGATGTACATGAGCTCGGCGGCCTATTTGAAGTTTGCGCAAGAAACCTTTGTGCGTGAAAAAACGCTTGTTGAAAAGCTGGGGCTGCTTAAAGCGTCTTGACGGCTTTTACACTCAAGTATCAAACTTTCAGTGGCGCCGTGCTGCGCAGCTCGCCTGTCATGGCGATTCGTTTCGCAATAGAAACGATGGCAGCTGCGGCCGACTTTGCCGGTGCCGTGGGCGGCGAGCCAGACCGCGTGTACAAGCCGAGCTGGATAGGTATCAGCGGTTGAGCCAGCACCAGTTCTCGCAATTGGCCCGATTGCATGCACGTCCGCAGCAGCGCGGGCGGCAGCACGCCCACCATGTCGGTTGAAGCAATCAGCTCAAGCGCCACAAAGTAAGAGCCGCAGTGCACGGCGGGTAGCGGCACAGGCAAACCGCTGGCAATGAAAGACCGGCTCACAATGTCGTCAGAGCTGTCATGCGCGGTCATGTACAACCAAGGGGCCCCTACGATGTCGGCCAAGCTGTAAGCTGATTTTTTGCCGAGCTTTCTGGGTTTGTCTAACAGCGGGTGCCCCGGCCGAACCGCTATGCGCATATGCACTTCAGCCAGCGGTCGGTAGTCCAGCCCGGAGTCAAGGTGGATTCGGGTGCGCTGAGTGACGGCCACGTC
>JANOWB010000192.1:0-23469 GCA_031417695.1 Polaromonas sp. | reverse complement strand
CTAGCCAACAACTGGAAAACCAAAGCCGCCGAGGCTTTGTCTGATGATGAAGTTAAGGCCATGCCCGACGCCGAATACATGAACGAAAAGCAATTGGCGTTTTTCAGAGCCAAACTCAGCGTTCTCAAACAAGAAATTCACAACAGCGCAGGCGCCACCACCGAGCATTTGCGCGAAGACACAGTGGTGGTGCCCGACCCGGCCGACCGCGCCACGATTGAAGAAGAACACGCGCTGGAGTTGCGCACCCGTGACCGTGAGCGCAAACTGCTCAAGAAAATCGAACAGTCGATTGGCCGAATTGACTCGGGCGACTATGGCTACTGCGACGAAACTGGCGAGCCTATCGGCGTGGGCCGTTTGATTGCCCGGCCAACGGCGAGCTTGTCTCTTGAGGCGCAGCAGCGGCGTGAGCTGAAGCAAAAAATGTTCGGCGATTAACAGTAACACTTTTTTTCAACGACCAAACTCAGAGCGTCATGGCCAAAGAAGACACAGCGCAAGGCATATTGTCCAAAATGGTCAAGTTCGTGCGCAACCCCGCCACGAGCTGGTCAGAGCTTGACAGCAAAGAATCTGACCGCGATGAGGCCGTGAGCAAGCAGTTGCTCAAGGAAATGATTGAGCGAAAGCGCAGAAACGATTTCGTGCGCAAGCGCGAGTTCGACATGCTTCGCAAAATGCGCAAGCGCGAAACCCTGCAAGGCGACGACCCGGGCGCCAGGCCTTCGTTTTTTCAAAGCAGTATGGCTTCCAAGCCGGATGACCGTGCGCAAACGATCAAAAAGATCGATGAAATTGAAGCGCAAATGTCCATGCAGTGGTGGAAGACCAAGCATGGCGCCTCTCCCGATGGATCGATTGATTCGTCAGATATGTCATCAAGTGGCCGTGCCACGCCGCCGCCTGCGCCGTTACCGCGCCGGCCGCCGCCGCAGCTACTAGACAATGCGCTGCCATCCAGCTACAGCCCGACTGAGCCAATAGGTCTGCAACGCATCGAGGATGCGGCCAGGCCAGAGGCGCCGAACCTGCAGTTTGAAAGCATCCCACCAGTACTTTCCAGCGTGGTCAATGCTCCAACGCCTGTCGCTGCGGCGCCATCTGCTGCAGCGCGCCCAGTGGTGCAAGAACCCCTAACCGCCAGGCCAGTTGCGCCACCTGCCAGCTCACCGCCTGCGCAGCCGCAAGCACCTGTGGCCAAGCCCCGATCTTCTGGTTTTACGCACACCAACATCATGGCGCTGGATGTCTCGGAGATTGAGCACGACGCCGAACTGGAAGAAGCAGCTATTCGGTTTGCCAACGGAGACAGCGCCGGTGCCGAGGCAGGCTTACTTGAGATGTTGGACCCGGGCGGCTTGCGCGTGGGGCAGTCTGAAACCTGGATGGCGTTGTTTGATTTGTACCGCGCATCTGGCGAGCAAGACAAGTTTGAGCTGGCGGCGCTGCAGTTCGTGCAGCGCTTTGATCGCTCTGCGCCACAGTGGTTTTCGCTTCCCGAAATGGTCAGGTCGCTGTCCGTACCATCAACTGCGCAGCGATTGCAAGGCCCCGCTGCGGACTGGGTTTGCCCTTCGGTTTTGGGGCTGCAAACCGTGGCCACACTCAAAGCCGCAATGACGCGCGCCCCCATGCCTTGGCGACTCGACTGGAGCAAGCTCAAAACGATTGATCTGGTGGCTGTTGAGTCGCTGACCAGTGTTTTTAAAGGGTGGGCTCAACAGCCAGTGCAGCTTCGTTTTATTGCGGAGGCGCAGCTGCAAAAAGTGCTTGCCTCTGCAACGCCGTCAGGTGATAGCGATACGCCGCAAGAGTGGTGGCAACTGCGCATGGAAGTGCAGCGAGTCACCCACCGGCCCGATGAGTTTGAGCTGACCGCACTTGATTTTTGCGTCACGTTCGAGCTGTCGCCCCCTTCGTGGGAGACAAGCAAATGCGAGTACAAATCGGTCAACTCAGAAGGCCAGGCAACGTCGAGCCACACCATCATTGGTGATGTGTTCAGAGATTCCATTTCGTCAGTGATCGGCGCGATGGACGGTGATAGTCTGATGGATGGGCAAGCCTCACAATTTGGCGGCAACGTGTCGACGGTGGAGCTGTCGGGTCAGATAGAAGGCGATGTGATAACGGCACTGGAGCAGCTCGAAGCGAAGCTGATGGGCGCTGACATCATGATCATTTCTTGCGCTAAATTGATACGCGTAGATTTTTCGGCCGCTGGTACGTTGCTCAATTGGGTATCTGCCAGGCAAAGCGAAAACCGCGCTGTGCAGTTCTCAGACGTTAACCGCTTGATTGCTGCGTTTTTCAATGTGATCGGCATCACTGAACATGCCCGCGTAGTTGCCCGAAGAGACTGACGCGCTTGTTTGACAGGCGTCTTGATGGCCCCCACGGCACGGGGCTGGCCGAGGGCCCCGGCTTTGTTTTGATACGGCACCCGCAAGCAAAGCAAGGCGTGCACTAACACACTGCCCTTAGGCACTTTTTAGCAAACCTGCGGTACTGACGCTATTCGCTAGCTTTATGTGCTCACGCAAATTCGGCAGCTTTTCAATTTTTCAACATTAAGCCAAACGTTTAACGCAACACTTTCAGTGCCAGCGCTAAGTGCTTAATTTAGAACACTTTTTTCGCTTCTAACTTTTTGAATTGTGCTCTAAGTCCTTGATTTCATTGAAAAAATTTGTTTCAAAGCGCTTGCAAGCCAGCACAATCCTGATACAGTGGGAAGAAGTGCAATTTAGTGGTAAAAAGTGCTTTTTAAGGATTTTTTGCAGTGTTTCAAGGTGCGTCATTTGTTGCTCTCGACACCAAGGGTCGGCTTTCAGTGCCGACCCGGCACCGTGACGTCCTGAGCGCGACGTCTGCCAGCCAACTCACTTTCACCAAGCACCCACACGGCTGCCTCATGCTGTTTCCCCGCAGTGAATGGGAAAAATTCAGAGACCGCATTGCATCCTTGCCCATGCAGGCGCATTGGTGGAAACGTATTTTCCTTGGTAACGCCATGGACGTTGACATGGACGCCACTGGCCGGGTGCTGGTGTCACCCGAACTTCGCGCAGCGGCAGGCATCAGCAAAGATGTGGTGCTGCTAGGTATGGGCGGCTACTTTGAGTTGTGGGACGCCGCCACTTACGCTGCTCAGGAGGCTGAGCACATCAAGGCGGAGATGCCCGATGTTTTTAAAGATTTTTCTTTTTAAGACCGCTCGGTGACTGGCGCATGGGCACACCGTACCGTCTTGTTAAACGAAGCCGTGGCGGCGCTTCGTATCTTGCCGGACGAGCACTACATAGACGCAACGTTCGGGCGCGGGGGGCATTCGCGGCTGATCTTGTCGCAGCTCTCAACTGCCGGCCGCTTGACGGCGTTCGACAAGGATCCAGAGGCGAAAGCCGATGCGCAAACGATCACCGACACCCGGTTCACGATTCGCCAGGAAGGGTTCAACCACATCGCGTCGATGGCGCCGGGCAGTGCCGCTGGCCTGTTGATGGATTTGGGCATCAGCTCCCCGCAAATCGACAATCCAGCGCGTGGGTTTTCATTTCGGGGCGACGGCCCGCTGGATATGCGGATGGATACCACCCGAGGGCAAAGCGTAGCCGATTGGCTAGCCGATGCGTCGGTAGAGCACATGACCGAGGTGATTCGTGACTTCGGGGAAGAGCGGTTTGCTGGGCAGATTGCAAAGGCGATTGATCGTGTCCGCCAGGTCCGCGGCCGGATCGAGCGAACTGCCGAGCTGGCCGAGATCGTGGCGAGCGCAGTCAAAACCCGCGAGCCGGGTAAGGATCCTGCAACGCGCACGTTTCAGGCTTTTCGGATTTTCATCAACGCCGAGCTTGAAGAGCTCAGCCAGGCGCTTACCGCGTCGCTCAGAGTCCTAAAGCCCGGAGGCCGCTTGGTGGTGATCAGTTTTCATTCACTCGAAGACCGCATAGTCAAGCAATTTATTGCGGAGCACTCACGCGAGGTGTTTGACCGCCGCGCGCCGTTTGCGGCGCCCAAGGCAATGCAGCTGACGTCACTGGGACGCGTCAAACCCAGCGAATCTGAGATTGCAGGCAACCCACGCTCGCGCAGTGCGGTTATGCGCATCGCCGAGCGGACTGAGGTGAGCGCGTGACCCGCCTTAACCTCGTGCTGTTGCTCGCCGTAATGGCCAGCGCGTTTTATTTGGTGCGAACCCAGTACGAGTCTCGTCGGTTGTATGCAGAGCTGGAAAAGGTAAACGCACAGTACGCCAAACTCGAAGCTGAAAACGAACGGCTGCAGGTTGAAAAGCGTGGTCAGGCAACGCCGCTGCGGGTGGAAAAGCTGGCGAAAGACAAACTGCAGATGCGCACAGTGACCCCCGCCATCACGCAGTACATAGCTGCAGTCGGTGTGGATGCTGGCACGACCAGTGCCGCAATGCCAGCGCCATCAGATGTAAGTTCTTCTGCGCGCAAGGCTTCTTCTGTAACCGGTGCGGGAGCCAGGCCATGACCAAAAGCGTGCTCTATTCTTCAAGCCCTCTACTCGCCAGTAAAACGCCCGTGTGGCGCAGTAAATTTGTTGTTGCGGCAATTGCGCTGGCGTTCGCCGGGCTGGCAGGGCGTGCGGCGTATGTTCAGGTCTTTGGAAATTCTTTTTTCCAAAAGCAAGGCGAGGTGCGGTTCGCGCGCACGCTGGAGTTGCCCGCGAACCGTGGGCGGATTCTCGATCGCAATGGATTGATTCTTGCCTCGAGCGTTCCCGCACCAAGCATTTGGGCTATTCCTGAAGACGTTGATGCGACCAAGCAGCAAATGCAAGCACTGGCCAAGCTGCTCGACATGCCGCTGGCGGAAGTCAAGAAAAAGCTGGCCGACGAAGACAAGACGTTTGTCTGGCTCAAGCGCCAGGTCGACGATGCGGTTGCACAGCAGATTGCGGCGCTGGCTATCAAAGGAATTTACCAGCGCAAAGAATACAAGCGTCAGTACCCTGAAGGCGAAACTATTGCGCATGTCGTCGGGTTTACCGACATTGAAGATCAAGGCATTGCAGGCATTGAGGTGGCCTACAACAAAGAGCTGAAGGGACGCCCCGGATCGCGCCGCGTCATCAAGGACCGGCTCGGGCGCGTGGTCGAGGACACGCGTGAGCAAGTGCCACCAGTCGATGGGCATGACTTGCAGTTGTCCATTGACAGCAAAATGCAATTTGTAGCCTATCAAAAGTTACGCGATGCCGTTCTGGCTAACAAAGCAGTTGCGGGCAGTGTGGTGATGCTGGACGCAGTCACCGGCGAAGTGCTGGCAATGGCGAACTACCCTAGCTATGTGCCAGACAAGCGGCAAAACGTGACGAACAGCCAGCTGCGCAATATTGCGCTGACAGATACCTTTGAGCCAGGCTCAGTGATGAAGGCTTTTACGGTGGGCATTGCGCTGGAGTCGGGTCGGGTCAAGCCAGAGACGCCTATTCAGACCGCGCCCGGACGCATACAAATCACCGGTTCAACCATTTCTGATGCGCATCCGAATGGCGTGTTGTCAGTGCAGCAAGTGATTCAGAAGTCAAGCAACGTGGGCACCGTCAAAATGGCGATGCAAATGCAGCCCAAGGAAATGTGGGATACGTTTTCGCAGGCGGGATTTGGGCAAAAGCCGCAGATTACTTTTCCGGGTGTTGTCTCGGGCCGCTTAAGGCCTTACAAAACCTGGCGCCCCATCGAGCAGGCCACCATGTCTTACGGCTATGGCCTGTCGGCGTCGCTTTTTCAGATGGCTCGGGCTTACACCGTGTTCGCCCACGATGGACAAATCATTTCAACATCGTTGCTTAAAAGCGAAGAGCCCGCCGTTGGCGTGCAGGTTTTTTCACCTAAAACCGCAATGGAAGTTCGCAAAATGCTGCAAATGGCCGCGGGCCCCGGCGGCACTGGGCAAAAAGCGCAAACCCTAGGCTATTCAGTGGGCGGAAAATCAGGCACTGCATTTAAACAAGTCGGTAAAAGTTACGGTACCGACAAGGATCGCAAGTACCGCGGCTGGTTCGTCGGTATGGCGCCCATTGACAAGCCCAGCGTAATCGTCGCTGTCATGATTGACGAACCGCGGGCCGGCAAGTTCTATGGCGGTGAAGTTGCTGCGCCGGTCTTCAGTGAACTTGTGCAGCAAGCGTTGCGCATTAAAGGCGTGCAGCCAGATATGTCTGTAAAACCGCAAATCGTGACGCAGGTTGTCGAGGAGTCATTTTGACGACGCATCTTGACTCTCCGGTTGCGGCAGCGCAGTGGCTGCGGCAGCACGTGGCTGGCAGCTTGACAGTGGACAGCAGGCAGATTCGGCCGGGTGACGGATTCATCGCGTGGCCGGGTGCGTCTGTCGATGCGCGACAGTTTGTTGCTGGCGCTCTCGGCGCGGGAGCGAGTGCTTGCCTGGCCGAAGCGCAACACGCATCACAGTACGAATTCAGCGATGAACGAGTCGCTTTGTATTCCGGATTAAAAACCGCAGCTGCACCAATTGCCGCTGCGTACTATGGCGATCCCAGCCGGCAACTGCAAACCGTTGCTATTACTGGCACCAACGGCAAAACGTCAACGGCGTGGTGGTTGGCGCATGCGCTGGAGCGGTTAGGGCGCAAGTGCGGTGTGGTTGGCACGCTTGGTGTTGGCGCGCCATCCGCCATGGTGTTTAACGGTTTGACGACACCCGATCCGGTGCTGCTTCAGCGTGAGCTCAGGCGTTTCGTCGACGACGGCTTTGCAGCGTGCGCAATCGAGGCGTCATCTATTGGTATTGCCGAACACCGGCTGGATTGCGTGCAAATAAGCGTCGCAGTTTTTACTAACTTTACGCAAGATCATCTCGACTATCACCCGTCAATGGCGCACTATTGGGCCGCAAAAGAGTCCCTGTTTGAATGGCCCGGTCTGGAATCGGCTGTGATTAACATTGACGACGCACGCGGTGCTGAGCTTTTCGCGCGTATCGAACGCTCTGGCCGACAAGTGTGGTCCGTGTCTTGCAATCAGCCGGCGCGAATTCAAGCCTGCGGTATTGATCAACATGCGGATTTCATGACGGTTGAATTTGTTGAAGGCCAAGAGCGGTGTTCGACTCGGCTCTCGACGGTTGGTCTTTTTAATGTCTCCAATATTCTTTGCGTTGTGGGTTCGTTGCGGGCCTTGGGCGTGCCGCTTAAAGAGGCGGTAAACGCCTGTGCTGAGCTACCGCCTGTTCCAGGCCGATTAAATACGGTTGTTTCGGCTAGTGGACCGTTAGTGGTCATTGACTACGCACATACCCCTGACGCCCTTGAGAAAGTGCTAACCGCATTGAAACCAGTGGCTCAAAAAAGGGCCGGGCAGTTGTGGTGTGTGTTTGGTTGTGGCGGCGATAGGGACACGGGCAAGCGGCCACTGATGGGGGCGGCTGTGCAAAAGTACGCTGACCAGATTGTTGTCACCAGTGACAATCCACGCAGCGAAAGTGCTGATGCGATCATTAAACAAATTACAACGGGGCTGATTGGCGTCAAGCCGTTTTACGTTCAGTCTGATCGTGCCAAAGCTATCGCCGAGTCAGTACAGCTCGCCAATTCAAATGACGTCATTTTGATTGCCGGAAAAGGGCATGAGGATTATCAGGAGATCGACGGGGTCAAGCTACCTTTCTCAGACCAAAGCCATGCACAAGATGCTCTAAGTTTGCGCGCTGCTTTAAAGGCGGTCGCATGATGAAGCTCGAGCAAGTGTTCAAGTTTGTCAAAGTGGCAAAAAAAATCGGTAGCGGCGCGATAGAGATCAGGCGGGTGCATACCGACACGCGTTCGCTAGCAGCCGGCGATTTGTTTGTGGCGCTGAAAGGCGACACATTTGATGGCAATAACTACTTATCTGTGGCTAAGGCTCAAGGAGCAGTTGCAGCTATCGCGCAGGCGGGTTTGACGCAGGCTCAGTTGCCCGGCCTTGAGGTAGCTGACTCTAAGCTTGCACTTGGTGAGTTGGCAGCAGGTTGGCGTGCGCAGTTCGAATTGCCGTTGATTGCAGTTACCGGAAGCAACGGCAAAACCACGGTGACGCAAATGATTGCCTCGATTTTGCGGGCCTTCAAGCCAGGTTGCGCGTTTGCAACTGAAGGGAACTTTAACAACGACATTGGCGTGCCGCTGACCCTGCTGCGATTAACCCATGAGCATCAGATTGGAGTCGTTGAGTTGGGCATGAACCATCCCGGTGAAATCGCCTATCTTGCCGGCCTGGCTCAGCCAACCGTTGCGCTGGTTAACAACGCGCAGCGAGAACACTTGGAGTTCATGGGTACTGTCGCTGCGGTGGCAGTGGAAAACGGAAGCGTGCTGACCTCCTTGGCTGCGACTGGTGTTGCCGTGTTTCCAGCAGATGATGCTCATGCGCCTATATGGCGAGAATTGGCAGGTGCCCGTCGGGTCATGACATTCGCACTGGATTCGCCGGCCGATGTAACCGCGAGCGCGCACTGGGCAGCTAATGGCTGGCACGTGTCAGCAGATACGCCAGCAGGCAAAGTAGAGTTTGACCTACAAATCGCGGGACGGCACAACGTGAAAAATGCTTTGGCCGCTACCGCTTGCGCTTTGGCAGCCGGGGTACCACTGGCTAGCATTGCGAGTGGACTTTCTGCCTTCAAGCCAGTTAAAGGGCGTTCACGTGCTGCAAAAGTGAGCCTGCTTGAGCACACGTTGACGCTGATTGACGACACGTACAACTCCAACCCAGACTCCATGAACGCAGCAGTAGATGTGCTTGCTGATCTTGCCGGCCCGCGCTTGCTGGTGATGGGAGACATGGGTGAGGTTGGAGCTCACGGCCAGCAATTTCACACCGAAGCCGGACTGTATGCAAAAAAGAAAGGTGTCGACCACCTTTTTACTTTAGGCGAGCTGTCGGCTTTGGCCACCGAGAAGTTTGGCGGCGGCGGTAAGCATTTTTCTGACGTTAACCAATTAATTGCGGCTGTTATTCAGCGATTACCCGACGTCAGCTGCGTATTGATCAAGGGCTCGCGCTTCATGCAAATGGAGCGTGTTGTTGCGGCCATAACTCAGCACGAAACAGACACCGCTGCAAAGAGCGAAGCAAAACAACAGGACAACCACCATGCTGCTTAATTTAGCCCAGTGGCTGCAATCGCTCTCCCCAGAATTCGGCTCGTTTCGAGTTTTTCAGTACTTGACTTTTCGCGCAGTGATGGCGGCGCTAACGGCCTTGCTGATTGGTTTGGTGGCGGGCCCGTTTGTTATACGCCGACTGATTGCGTTGAAGATTGGTCAGCCTATCCGCACCTACGCGATGCAAACCCACATGGCCAAGTCTGGTACGCCAACGATGGGTGGCGTGCTGATTTTGCTGTCAATCGCTATTGCCACTTTGCTGTGGGCCGATTTATCAAACCGCTTCGTCTGGATTGTGCTGATCGTGACGCTTGGTTTTGGCGCTATTGGTTGGGCAGACGACTGGCGTAAAGTCGTTCACAAGGATCCCGAAGGTATGCGATCGCGTGAAAAATACCTGTGGCAATCAGCCATCGGTCTGACTGCGGCGCTCTACTTGGTTTTTAGTATTTCGGAAAGCTCGAACACACGCGTGTTGGGACTTTTTATAAGTTGGGTGCAATCAGGTTTTGATGTGAACTTGCCACCGAAAGCCGGGTTGTTTGTGCCATTTGTCAAAGAAGTCAGCTACCCGTTGGGCGTATTCGGTTTCGTTATATTGACCTATCTGGTGATAGTTGGTTCCAGCAATGCGGTGAACCTAACCGATGGACTTGACGGACTTGCCATCATGCCCGTGGTTATGGTTGGCTCGGCTTTGGGAATCTTTGCTTACGTGACCGGAAGCGCAGTTTTTTCAAAGTACCTTTTCTTCCCGCATATTCCCGGTTCTGGTGAGTTGTTGATTTTTTGTGCGGCTATGGCCGGCAGCGGCTTGGCGTTTTTGTGGTTCAACACGCACCCTGCGCAAGTGTTCATGGGCGATGTCGGCGCACTTGCACTGGGTGCGGCATTAGGCACCATTGCCGTCATTGTTCGACAGGAAATTGTGCTGGCGATCATGGGCGGCATTTTTGTGGTCGAGGCGTTGTCCGTGATGCTTCAAGTGGTGTACTTCAAATACACCAAAAAACGTTTCGGTACGGGGCGTCGAATTTTAAAAATGGCCCCGCTGCATCACCATTTTGAAAAGAGTGGCTGGCAAGAAACTCAGGTCGTCGTGCGCTTTTGGATCATCACCATGCTGCTGTGTCTGGTGGGGCTTTCAACGTTGAAGCTGAGATGAAAAACCTATCGGGCAAAAAAGTTCTGGTTTTGGGTTTGGGTTATTCCGGCTTGGCGCTTGCGCGCTGGTGCGCCCGGTCAGGAGCCAGCGTAATAGTCGCTGACTCACGCGCTTTGCCGCCACAGCTCGCTGCTATTCGGGCTGAATTGCCGCAGGTCGTTTTTGTCAACGCTGCGCTTGATCATGCGCTTTTTGAGTCGACCGAATTCGACATGGTTCTAAAGAGCCCAGGACTCAGCCCAGCAAGCATTTCGTCTCTTGTTGGTGCGGCTGCCGCCAGAGGAACCGCAATTGGAAACGAGCTCAGCCTTTTTTCGCAGGTGCTGCTGGAGCTGGAAGCCGAGCGCGGCTACGCCCCTGAAGTTATCGGCATCACTGGTACTAACGGTAAGACAACGGTGACTGCTCTCACCACGCAACTCATCGAACGTGCCGGAAAAACTGTCGCAATGGCGGGCAACATTGGCCCTACCTTGCTGGACACCCTGGCTAGCCACCTTGACGCACCGTCGCTACCAGACGCCTGGGTGTTGGAGCTCTCCAGTTTTCAACTTGATGGTGTTGATACGTTCGAGCCAACGGTAGCGACCTTGCTTAATATCTCCCAGGATCACTTGGATTGGCATGAAACGCACGCCGCTTACGTCGCCGCAAAGGCAAACGTGTTTGGGAAGTCAGGCGTTTTGTTGCTCAACCGCGATGACCCGCAGGTTATGGGTGCCAAGCCAGTCGACGTCAAAGCAAAGCCGCAAAGAAAATACGTAACCTTCGGTATCGACGCACCGCAGCGTCCAGGTGACTACGGCATCGACACATCGAGTGGTATGTCGTGGCTGGTGCGTGCTGCGGAGCTCGACGAATCCATCAAGCTCAAACGTGGAAACAAGGGCGAGGCGGCTGAGCTTTTTATTCAGCGGCTGATGCCATTAGACGCACTGCGCATTTCTGGTTTGCACAATGCTGCTAACGCCCTGGCAGCGCTTGCGTTGGCTACCGAAGCCGGTTGCGCAATGGCGCCCCTGTTACATGGTCTTCGCGAGTATCGAGGCGAGCCGCATCGCGTGCAATCTGTGGGCATCGTTGATGACATCGAATACTTTGACGACAGCAAGGGAACCAATGTCGGCGCCACCGTTGCCGCTGTTGCCGGCCTTGGCGTGAATCGAAAGCTGGTGCTTATTTTGGGCGGTATCGGCAAGGGCCAAGATTTTTCGCCGTTGATCGAACCTGCCGCGCGCTGCGCGCGGGCCGTCATATTTCTCGGGCGAGACGCGCCGCTTATTCGAGTCGCGCTTGGCGAGCTGTCAATCGTGATGGTGGATGCGGTTTCTATGGAACACGCGGTCAGCCTTGCGGCTGAGCATGCCTTGCCGGGTGATGCAGTATTGATGTCGCCAGCTTGTGCCAGCTTTGATATGTTTGAGAACTATGAGCAACGGGCTCACGCATTTTGTGAAGCGGTAAGGGCACTGGCAGCAGACAGTGGGGTTGCCCTGTGATGTTGTCTCGCGCGCTCTCTTTTTTCAGCGGCTCCCGGCGTGGCGCGGCAGGCATTGGTGATGATGCCGCTGGCGTGGTTTTGCCTGTCCGATTGGGCGTGCAACGAACGGGTCGTACTCGGGCTGCTTCTGTCAATGTGGTCGGTTTTGATCAGGCGCTGCTTTGGGTCGCGGTGGCGTTGTTGATGTTTGGCTTGGTCATGGTTTATTCGGCATCTGTTGCCATGCCTGACAACCCTAAATTTGCTCGCTACGCCCATACCCACTTTCTTTTCCGGCACGTGATCTCGCTGGTGGTGGCAATACTGGCGGCCTACCTGGCTTTTCAGATACCTGTTGCCACTTGGGAAAAATTTGCTCCTTGGCTGTTTGTCGTGTCACTGCTCCTGCTGGTGTTGGTGCTGGTGCCGTTTATTGGCAAAGGCGTCAACGGTGCCCGTCGCTGGATTACTTTGGGGTTCATGAACTTCCAGCCCTCTGAGCTTGCAAAGTTCGCGGTGCTACTTTACGCCGCCGATTACATGGTGCGCAAGATGGAAGTCAAAGAACGATTTTTCCGTGCAGTAATGCCAATGGCTATTGCAATTGGCGTAGTAGGCCTGCTGTTGCTGGCGGAGCCCGATATGGGCGCTTTCATGGTGATTTCAGTTATCGCGATGGGGATTCTCTTTTTAGGCGGTGTCAATGCTCGAATGTTCTTCGTTATTGCGCTGGTAGTCGTAGTGGCGTTTGGGCTGATGGTGATGTTGAGCGACTGGCGGCGTGAGCGAATCTTTGCCTACCTTGATCCTTGGAGTGAAAAGTATTCGATGGGCAAGGGGTATCAGCTGTCCCACTCCCTGATTGCCTTTGGCCGAGGTGAAATTTTTGGTGTGGGACTTGGCGGCAGCGTGGAAAAACTGCATTGGTTGCCGGAGGCGCACACGGACTTTTTAATGGCGGTGATAGGCGAAGAGTTTGGCTTGGTGGGCGTGTTGGTGGTCATTGGATTGTTCATGTGGATGGTCAGACGCATCATGCACATTGGCCGCCAGTCGATCGCATTGGACAGGCTGTTTGCAGGTTTGACGGCACAAGGCATTGCCATCTGGATTGGTTTTCAGACATTCATCAATATTGGCGTCAATCTCGGTGCATTACCTACCAAAGGGCTAACCCTGCCCTTGATGAGTTACGGAGGGTCAGCGATATTGATGAATTTAATTTCGTTAGCAGTGGTGCTGCGGATTGACTATGAAAATCGACTGCTGATGCGGGGGGCGCGGGCGTGAACACTCCCTGTGCATTAATCATGGCGGGTGGCACTGGCGGCCATATTTTCCCTGGGTTAGCTGTGGCTGAAGCCTTGCGCGACAAGGGGTGGCGTGTGCACTGGCTAGGCGCAAAAGGAAGTCCAAGTCAGCCGAGCATGGAAAGCCAGCTTGTTCCGCTGCGCGGTTTTGCTTTTGAATCGATTGAGTTTTCGGGTGTCCGCGGAAAAGGGCCACTGACGCTGGCCTTGTTACCGCTGCGTCTGCTCAAAGCGTTTTGGCAAAGCATTCAAGTGCTTAGGCGCGTTAAGCCTTCGGTAGTGGTCGGTTTAGGTGGCTACATCGCGTTTCCAGCTGGCATGATGAGTGTTCTGCTCGGCAAGCCCCTGGTTTTGCATGAACAAAATTCAGTTGCTGGAATGGTCAATCGGGTACTTGCTACCGTGGCTGACAAGGTGTTTTTGGCGTTCCCGGGTGCACTTAAAAACGGCGAGTGGATTGGTAACCCCATGCGCCAAGGTTTTACTACGCAGCCGTCACCTGACGAACGATTCCTTGGCCGAACAGGGTCTTTGCGCGTTTTGGTGGTGGGCGGAAGTCTGGGCGCGAGAGGCTTGAACAGTGTGGTTCCACAAGCGCTGGCTTTGATTCCCGAAGCGCAGCGTCCAATCGTTACTCACCAAAGTGGCGCTAAACAAATTGATGAACTGCGTGCCAATTACCTTTCCGCAGGTGTTAACGCTTCTCTGACCCCCTTCATTGACGATACCGCGACTGCTTTTGCTCAGGCTGATCTGGTGATTTGTCGCGCCGGGGCAAGCACCGTAACGGAGATCGCCGCTGTGGGAGCCGCCGCTTTGTTTGTACCGTTCCCGGCAGCAGTGGACGACCACCAAACTACCAACGCCAAATTCTTGGTCGACCAAGGCGGCGGTTGGCTTATTCAACAGAAAAATTTGACCGCTGAGTTACTTGCAGATATGCTACAAAAAACAGAGCGATCAGCGCTTTTAAAACAGGCGGTGCAGGCTAAAAAGATGCAGAAAATTGATGCCACAGCACGAATCGTCGAAGTATGTGAGGCGTTTGCATGAAGCACGCAGTTAATCACATTCACTTCATCGGCATCGGTGGCTCAGGCATGTCAGGCATTGCTGAAGTGCTGCACAACCTTGGTTACGTGATTTCTGGATCAGATTTGTCAGACAGCGCACCTTTGCGCCGACTTGCTGCATTGGGCGTAAAAACCTTTGTCGGTCACGCTGCTGAAAACCTCGCTTCAGTTGATGCGGTGGTGACGTCCACCGCAGTTCAAGCCGATAACCCAGAAGTCGTGGCCGCGCGGGAAAAGCGTATACCAGTGGTTCCACGCGCAATGATGCTTGCCGAGCTAATGCGGCTCAAGCGCGGCATTGCGATTGCTGGCACACACGGCAAAACCACCACCACCAGCTTGGTCGCCAGCATTTTGGCGGAGGGAGGGCTCGATCCCACTTATGTGATTGGCGGCCGTTTGAACAGTGCTGGCGCTAACGCAAAGCTGGGCGCGGGTGACTACATCGTGGTGGAAGCAGATGAATCTGATGCATCGTTTTTAAACCTGCTGCCCGTGATGGCAGTGGTCACCAATATTGATGCTGACCACATGGAGACCTATGGGCACGACTTTGAAAACTTGAAAAAAGCGTTCGTCGAGTTTTTGCATCGCATGCCGTTTTACGGCACAGCCATTTTGTGCACAGACGACGCTGCAATACGCGAAATTCTGCCGCTGGTGACTTGTCCGGTCACGAGTTACGGCTTTGGCGAAAGCGCGGAAGTGCGGGCGGTTAACGTTCGCCACGTTGGAGGGCAAATGCACTTTATTGCCCAGCGCCGAAATGGCGTTGTGTTGCCAGACCTCGACGTAGTGCTTAACCTGGCCGGCGAGCACAACGTGCTCAATGCACTGTCAGCTATCGCAGTCGCCGTTGAACTCAACGTGCCTGATGCGGCGGTGCAAAAAGCGTTGGCAGAGTTCAAGGGGGTGGGGCGCCGTTTTCAAAGTTATGGCGAGCTGCCAGCACTTGGCGGTGGTAACTTCACGCTAATTGAGGACTACGGCCACCACCCAGTAGAAATGGCCGCAACGCTGGCAGCAGCGCGCGGCGCATTTCCCGGCAGTCGCCTGGTGCTGGCATTTCAGCCGCACCGCTACAGCCGCACCCGAGACTGTTTTGAGGATTTTGTCAAAGTAATTGGGCAAGCCGATGCGGTGCTGCTGTCAGAAGTCTATGCAGCTGGCGAGCAGCCGATTGTGGCGGCGGACGGTCGCGCGCTGGCGCGAGCAGTGCGTGTTGCAGGCAAGATTGAGCCCCTTTTTGTTGATGCGATTGAGGCCATGCCGCAAGCCATCATTGACAGCAGTCGCGCGGGTGATGTGGTGGTTTGTATGGGTGCAGGGTCTATCGGCGCCGTGCCGCAAAAAGTAGCAGATTTGCTATCAATAAAAGAGCGCTTTGCGCCCGTAAAGGTTGGGCTATGAGCCAATTTAATGGTAACTTTGGCAAGGTAGCCGTGCTGATGGGCGGGAAGTCGGCAGAACGAGAAGTCTCGTTGATGTCCGGTACCGGCGTATTGCAGGCGTTGCGTGCCAGTGGTGTTGATGCGCACGCCTTTGACCCCTCAGAACGTGAAATGAGTGAACTCAAGACGGAAGGCTATGCGCGTTGCTTCATTGCATTGCACGGCAGGTTTGGCGAGGACGGAACGGTTCAAGGAGCGCTTGAGTTGATGGGAATTGCCTACACCGGATCGGGCGTCATGGCATCTAGCATCGCGATTGACAAAGCCATGACGAAACGCGTTTTGATGTCGGCTGGTTTGCCGATGCCAAAGCATGTCATGCTCACCCGCGGTGCTTACACCTCAGCCGACACATCTGCAGCGATTCAAACGCTGGGCTTACCGCTGATTGTCAAACCGTCGCGTGAGGGTTCATCCCTCGGCTTGAGCCGGGTAAAGACCGCAAATGACATGCTTGCTGCAGTGGACCGCGCTGCTGCCATGGACGCAGATGTCTTGTGCGAGCAATTTATTGACGGAGATGAGGTCACTTGCCCGGTATTGGGTGCAGGCGATTCCGCCCGCGCCTTGCCGGTTATTCGTATCGTTGCTGCCGAGGGCAACTACGACTATCACAACAAATACTTTACTGACACGACTCAATATGTCGTGCCTTGCGGCTTGCCAGCAGGAGAAGAGCAAGCAATACAGAAAATGGTGGTCGATGCTTTCCGGTCTTTGGGTTGCCGCGGCTGGGCTCGGGCTGATGTCATGATTGACAAGCGAACCCGCAAGCCCTATTTGCTGGAGATCAACACCTCCCCAGGCATGACCAGTCATTCGCTGGTGCCAATGTCCGCTCGTGCGGCCGGCATGTCTTACGAGGCGCTTTGCCTTGAAATTTTAAAGTCAGCGTCGCTTGATTACCTAAGCAGTAGGGGAGTGGGCGCATGACGCGTACTTTGCCCTTGTCGGCGCCCCTTCCGGCAGATGTCAAGTTGATGAACTTGGCTACCGTGCTGCTTGGCGTGTCGTTGTGCGCCCTGGCTTTGACAGCGGTTGTGTCTTGGTTAATGCGCCAGTCCTTGTTTAACCTGGGCGCCATCACCGTACAAGGCGACATGGCGCATAACAACGCCGTCACCTTGCGGGCAAACGTTGCGCCGCGATTAACGGGCAATTTTTTCACGGTGGATTTAAATCGCTCACGATCTGTGTTTGAGTCGGCGCCTTGGGTTCGCCAAGCCGTCGTGCAGCGTCAATTTCCGAATCGTTTGAAGGTGGTATTGCAAGAACACCGTGCAGAAGCGCTATGGGGACCCGAGGGCGACGCGCGGCTATTGAACAACTTCGGCGAAATTTTTGAAGCTAATCAAGATGAGGTCGATGCAGTGGACTTGCCGCAGCTGAATGGCCCGCTGGGTCAAGCACCTTTGGTGCTCCAGGCTTATCGGCAGTTGGCCCCCTATTTTGAAAAACTTGACGTTGCCATTGAGCGGCTTGAACTCACTGGGCAAGGAAGTTGGCGCGCCAAGCTGGACAGCGGTGCAGAAGTGGAGTTGGGCCAGGGATCTTTAGCTGACATTGATGTGCGCACCCAACGCTTTGTCACCACTTTGACCCAGGTGTCGAGTCGATATGGCAAAGACCTTGAATCGGCCGACCTTCGCTACAGCAACGGTTACGCCGTGAAGCTTCGCGGGGTTACCACGCTCAACCCTGGCGACAAAGAAGACAAAAAAGTAAAAAGGTAAAGCTATGGCCAAAGAATACAAAGATCTGGTGGTGGGGTTAGACATTGGAACCAGCAAAGTCATGGTGGTGGTTGCCGAGGTGATGCCGGGCGGAGAGCTCAAGCTGGCAGGCTTGGGCATTGCCGCCAGCAACGGCTTAAAGCGTGGTGTGGTCGTCAATATCGATGCGACTGTTCAGAGCATTCAGCAGGCGCTTAAAGAAGCCGAATTGATGGCGGACTGCAAAATTTCGCGTGTCTATACCGGCATCACTGGCAGTCATATTCGGGGCATCAATTCAAGTGGCATGGTCGCCGTGAAAGACAAAGAAGTAACGCAAGCCGACGTGGCTCGCGTGATCGAAACCGCCAAGGCAGTCAATATTTCAACTGACCAACGCTTGCTGCTGGTTGAACCGCAAGAGTTTGTGATCGATGGCCAGGATGTGCGCGAGCCCATCGGCATGAGTGGCATCCGCCTGGAGGCGAAAGTGCACATCGTCACTGGTGCGCAAAGTGCGGCCGAAAATATTATCAAGTGCGTTCGGCGCTGCGGCCTGGAAGTTGATCAGTTGATGTTGAACCCCCTCGCGTCAAGCTTGGCGGTGCTAACCCAAGACGAGCAAGAGCTTGGGGTGGCGCTGGTAGACATCGGCGCCGGTACTACTGATGTGGCGATTTTTACTGGTGGTGCTATTCGCCATACCGCCGTGATTCCGATTGCCGGAGACTTGATCACCAGTGATATCGCCATGGCTTTGCGCACACCGACCAAAGATGCAGAAGATATAAAAGTTGAAAGCGGTTTTGCCAAACAGTTACTGGCAGACCCTGACACGCAGGTTGAGGTTCCGGGCTTGGGAGACCGAGCGCCCCGGATGCTCAGTAAGCAAGCGCTGGCTGGCGTGATTGAGCCGCGTATTGAAGAAATTTATCAGTTGGTGCAGCAAGTTATTCGCGAGTCTGGCTATGAAGAAGTGTTGTCCTCGGGCATCGTGATTACCGGTGGCAGTGCGGTTATGCCCGGCATGGTGGAGCTTGGTGAAGACATTTTTCTCAAACCCGTCAGGCGCGGAATTCCTCGTTATTCAAACTCTTTGCACGACATGGTGGCGCAGGCGCGTGCGGCAACAGTCATGGGCTTGCTCGAGGAAGCACGCCTGGCGCGCATGCGTGGCTACAAGGTGTCGCAAAAAGCGGGCAGCGTACACAACGCTTTTGGACGAGTCAAAGACTGGTTCGTCGGCAACTTTTGACGCGTATTGATATGAAGCACTACCCATGAAACATTACCCACCTTTTGTTCCCACCGCACCGCCACACACCCGGTCAGGAGGCGCTGATCCGCCCTCATGAACACCTACCCAACTCTCAATGTAAAAGAAAAACGTATTTTTTAGGCAACTGCAAATTAACTGAACAGGAGGCTCCCCATGAGCATCGAAATGATTGAAGTCGAAGAGTTCAACCAAGGCACACAAATCAAGGTGATTGGTGTCGGCGGCGGCGGCGGCAATGCTGTCGGCCACATGATTGCTTGCGGCGTGCAAGGCGTGGAATTCATCTGCGCCAACACCGACGCGCAGGCACTTACTCGCGGCAGCGCACACAAAACCATCCAGCTGGGCGGCAGCGGGCTGGGCGCGGGTAGCAAGCCAGACAAAGGCCGCGACGCGGCTGAAATGGCGGTTGACGATATTCGCGCGGCCATTGATGGCGCGCACATGCTGTTTATCACCGCCGGTATGGGCGGCGGTACTGGCACAGGTGCCGCACCAGTCATTGCCCGTATCGCCAAGGAAATGGGCATTCTGACCGTGGGTGTGGTCACCAAGCCGTTTGAGTTTGAAGGTGGCCGGCGCATGACCAACGCGGACCTGGGGCTGGCTGAGCTGGAGGCGAATGTCGATTCATTGATCGTTGTGCTCAATGAAAAGCTGCTTGAAGTCCTGGGCGAAGAAGTAACCCAAGATGAAGCTTTTGCGCACGCTAACGACGTACTGAAAAACGCCGTGGGCGGTATTGCCGAAATCATCAATGAATACGGCAACGTCAACGTCGACTTTGAAGACGTACGCACCGTGATGGGTGAGCCAGGCAAAGCCATGATGGGCACTGCTGTAGCCAGCGGTCCTGATCGCGCCCGCATAGCAGCCGAGCAAGCTGTGGCTTGCCCGCTGCTTGAAGGTATCGATCTGTCAGGTGCCAAAGGCGTTCTGGTGTTGGTCACTGCCGCTAAAGGGTCACTCAAGTTGAGCGAGTCCAAGCTGGCCATGAACACCATTCGTGCCTATGCATCTCCTGATGCGCATGTCATCTATGGCGCTGCTTATGACGACAAGTTGGGCGAAGACATTCGCGTGACTGTTGTGGCGACAGGCCTCAGCCGGCAAGGAGTTCGCCGCCACGCGCCGCCGTTGCAGGTGCTGCGCACGGGCACAGACAACGTGCCATTCAATGTGCCCACACTTAATGCTGTTGCTGGTATGGGCATGTCGGGTCAACCGTCAATGAGTTCTGGTTCCGGCCAGCCTGACTACGGCAATATGTCGGTGCCAAGCGTGTGGCGTACCAACCGCACGCAAGCGGCTGCCAAAGTGGACGCGCTGGCCTCTGGCGGTATGGATGACTTTGAAATCCCGGCATTTCTCAGAAAACAGGCAGACTGACTGTAAGACTGCGGCCTCTGCCACAGGCAGAGGGCGTCAAAAACCCTGGGCATTCGGGAAAACTTAAAATACAGGCATGCTTGCCCAGCGAACTCTTAAAACACTTACCAAAGCGGTAGGTGTCGGCCTGCACAGCGGCCAGCGCGTCGAGCTCACGCTCAGGCCCGCTGCGGCGGACACGGGCATCGTGTTTCGGCGGGTTGACCTGCCGCAGCCGGTTGATATTGCAGTGTCTGCCACTGCCGTCACTGATACCCGACTGGCCTCTACCATTTCAAACGGCAGCGCCAAAGTACTCACAGTTGAACACCTGATGTCTGCCTGTGCGGGTCTCGGCATTGACAACCTGTATGTCGACATCACGGCCGAGGAAGTTCCCATCCTAGATGGGTCGGCATCGTCATTTGTTTTTTTGTTGCAATCTGCAGGCATTCAATTGCAAAACGCTCCTAAGCGTTTCGTCAGGGTTTTGAAAACCGTTGAAGTACGTGAAGGCGAAGGCCCCACCACCAAGTGGGCACGTTTTACCCCCTACGAAGGCTACAAGCTTGGTTTTGAAATCGAATTCGACCACCCTGCGGTAGATTCAACTGGCCAATGCGTTGAATTTGACATGAGCACCGGCTCTTACACCAGAGACATCGCCAGAGCCCGCACGTTTGGTTTCACCAAAGACGTCGAAATGATGCGCGCTAATGGCTTGGCGATGGGTGGCGGCTTGGACAACGCCATCGTGATGGACGACTACAAAGTGCTCAATACCGAGGGCCTTCGGTACAACGACGAGTTCGTGAAGCACAAAATTCTGGACGCCATGGGCGACTTGCACTTGTTGGGTAAACCACTGCTGGCGGCGTACAGCGCGTTTCGCTCCGGGCACGCGCTTAACAACAAGCTGCTGCGGGAGCTTTTGTCCCGCCCCGACGTCTATGAAGTTGTCACCTTTGACGATGAAAAGCGTGCGCCGCGCGGCTTTGCCACGCTGGCGCGTGCCTGGTAGGCAAGGGGTACGGCATGCTTGTTTTTCGCTGGTTGGTTTTACTGATGTTGCTTGGCGCCGTGGTGTCGTTTATGTTTTATGCGGGCACCGGGCAAGAGCGATTCAAACGCTACGGTTTGGTTCTTTTGAAATGGACGTTGATTGCGGGCCTGGGCTTTTTCGGGGTGCTGATTTTGGAGCGCGTCGCCTAACGCTCAACGCGCTGATGTCAGTAACTTCGGCCGGCTTTGTAGGCAGCGCTCGACTTGGGCTTGAGTGAGGTCGCTGCAGCCAAAATAGCGTTTGAGCGCCCGGCATGGGCATGCGTGATGGCCAATCCCAACGCATCGGCCGCGTCTTTTCCCGGCAACGCGGGTAGCTTGAGCAGGCGCATCACCATTTGCTGCACTTCAGCCTTGCCTGCTTTGCCGTAGCCTGCTACGGCTTTTTTTAATTGCAGCGCGGTGTACTCGGCCACTGGTAAAGCACATGAAACCAGCGCCGTCACGCATGCCCCCCGCGCCTGGCCGAGCAGCAGTGTTGCCTGCGGATTGACGTTCACAAAAACAATTTCGACGCTTGAACAATCAGGCTGATAACGCTCCACGACTTCTCGCACGCCATCAAACAGCACCTTCAGGCGTGCTGGTAAATCGCCGCGGTCGAGGTGCGTGGTTTTAATCGTGCCGCTGGCCACATAGCGCAGGTGCTGTCCGTCAACGTCGACCACGCCAAAGCCAGCTATTTGCAGTCCAGGGTCGATTCCTAAGATACGCATACGCTATAAAATAAGGAGCTGCTCGCGCCTTTATCAATTGGGCTAGAGGCTGATTTAATCACTAAATTAGATACCAAAGTACCACCGAACAGAGTGAAAGAACACAGGCGCCGCAAAGCACAGCGCGTCTACCCGGTCAAGCAGGCCGCTGGCGCCAGTGACTGATTTTCCTTCGGCGCCCCAGTTGGTGATGCCTCGGTCGCGTTTAAGCGCCTTCATCACCAAATGGCCCATCGAGCCGGCTACGCACGCAATCATCGCCATCGCCACAGCTTGTGCCGGCTTGAAGGGCGTTAGCCCGGCCATCAGCCCGCCGACCAGACTTGCGACCACCACGGCAATTGACCAGCTAGTCCAATTAAAACTCTTGCTGATGTCTGGCGCGCTGGGCGCTTTGTTCAGGCGCTTGCTCACCAAGTGCTGCACGATCATGCAGGTTTGAACGACAAATACTAAAAAGAACACCAAAAACGCATTTTTGCCTTGGTAGTTTGGAAACTTCAGCAGCAGCAGCGCCGGCACATGGCTGATGCCGTAAATACACACCATGATGCCCCACTGCAATTTGGCGTTGCGCTCCAGAAAATGCCGCGTATCACCCGCCAGCGCACCCACCACCGGAATAGCTAAAAAGACATAAACCGGAATAAACACAGTGACCAAGTCAAAGTGTCGCGTAATGACCAGCGCAAACTGCACCGGCAGAACAATAAAAAAGGCAATCACGAGGCTGTGATGATCACCCTGCCGAGTGGGTGAAAGCGTGATGAATTCACGCAGTGCAAAAAACGCAACCAAACCAAACAGCACGGTCGCCACTGTCTCGCCCGCTGCCCAGCCAAGCCAGAACACGGTTGACATCAGCCACGAAGTGCGCAGCAGACCGTTAAAGTCTTGCAGCTTTTGACGATTTTCCTCGTCATCAGCGCTTTCTTTCATAGACATCACAAAAGCGTAAACGCTCACGGAAAGCAACAGCCCGAACACGATGATGAACAACAATCCAACCTGCTGAGACGGCGTCAGGTTACGCAGAAAACTGGTCATCAGGCGTCTCTCAGGCCAAGCACTGCCAGCCTTGCGCGCGTTAAAAATTCACTGCGCTCTTCGGCCGCACCCAATGCGATCGGTGCGCCAAAAGTCACTGAGCACAAAATCGGCACGGGCACGATTTCGCCTTTTGGCATTACACGCTGCACATTGTTGATCCATGCGGGTACCAAGACAACATGCGGAAACTTCTGCGCCAGGTTGTACAAGCCAGACTTGAATTTTTGCGGCTCCTCCTGGTTACCGCGGGTACCTTCTGGAAACAGAATGATTGAGTCGCCGTTCTCGAGCGCCTCCATCAGCGGATCCAAAGGGTCCTGATCACCCGTTTTAGCGCGGTCGACGTAAATGGCATTGAAAACGGCAGTCGTTATCCATTGTTTGAAAGGTGTTTTAGTCCAGTAGTCTTTAGCCGCGATTGGCCGCGTGATGCGGCGTAGCTCTTCGGGCAGCGCTGCCCACATCAAAACCAGATCGGCGTGGCTTTGGTGATTGGCAAAATAAATGCGCTGCTCAGCTTTTGGCGGACAGCCTTGCCAGCGGGCTTGCGCACCCGTCAGCACGCGAATCAGCCCTAAGAGAAAAAAACTCATTAACTTAGCCCGCATATCTGCCCTTCAAAGGCGATTTAGCCAGTCGCGCCGCGAGTTGTCGATTGCGCC
>JANOWB010000191.1:0-3620 GCA_031417695.1 Polaromonas sp. | reverse complement strand
GCAGGCGGCGCACAAGATGAAGCAGCAGCGGGGCTGGCTTGCCCCGTCAATGACCACCGCAGCCCCTCACCCTCAATCCCTCTCCCAGCAGGAGAGGGAAGCGTCCAGAGGTCAGCCGAGTACGGCCGACCACAATTCTCGGACTGACAACTTCCGCGTCAAGCGCTATATCAGCAAATACACCATCAACCCGGCGATTGCCCACGGCATTTCGCATGAAGTCGGCTCGATTGAAGTTGGTAAGTGGGCCGATCTGGTGGTATTCAAACCCGCGTTCTTCGGCATTAAGCCGTCGATTATTTTAAAAGGCGGCTTCATCGCCATGGCAGCGATGGGCGACCCGAACGCGTCCATTCCTACGCCGCAGCCGGTGCACTACCGCCCCATGTTTGGCGCATTTGGCGGTGCGATTGCCAAGGGCTCACTCACCTTTGTCTCGCAAGCCGGCTTGTCTGCAGGCATCAAAGACAAGTTCGGCTTGGCCAAGGGTTTAAGCGCTGTAAAAAACATTCGCGGCGTGCGCAAGCAGCACATGGTTCACAACGCCTATTTGCCCAAAATGGAGATTGATGCGCAAACCTATGCGGTGCGCGCTGATGGGCAATTGCTGACGTGTGAGCCTGCAACCAGCCTGCCGATGGCGCAGCGGTATTTCTTGTTCTAAAAATTGGATTTTGGATGGATATTGAAGAGCGTTTTGTAGCGGCTGTCATGGGCGCTATTTGGGGCGCATTTTTAGGATTTTTGCTGGCGCTACTGATGTATGGCCAAGTGAACTCGCCCTACACCCTTGGCGCTCTTTTCACTAATTTCAAGACTGTCATATTTTTACCAGCTGCGTTGTTTGCTGCACTGGGACTGATATTTAAAGTTTCCGTAGGTACATGGATTGGCGTCGTCATGAATTGGCTCTGGACGTTAATTATTGGGGACCCGGAACGAGGGCTTTTAAGCCAACACCACTGGTGGATAAAAGTGCTCGTGATTGGAGTCGTATGTTTGGGGATCTACAGCTACGTAAAAAATTGAAGTGTTGAACGTATGACTGACGTTACTTTGGAAGGCGCCGCGCTAGCAATCGGATCTGCGTCTTGCCAATTCGCATCAATCTTAATATAATTTGATGCATTGAAAGGATTTTTTGATGCGTACGACCTTAACTATTGATGACTCTGTGATTTCTCAGGTGGTGCAAACCACCGGACGCAGCAACCCGTTAGACGCGATTCGGGAAGCGCTCCAAAGCTACTTGCAACAAGAAAAGCTGAAGCAAGTCATTGCCATGCGCGGCAAGCTTGAACTTCAAGACAACTGGCGCGCATTGCGCCAGCTTGATACATTGCAAGAACCTAAACGCAAATGAAATCGGTTTTGCTCGTCGACACGTCGGCTTGGATAGACTTTTTTCGCGGCACGCAAAGCACCGTAGCAGACTCAGTTCAACTGGCTTTGCAACTGGGTCTGGCGCGATTGTGTGGCCCGGTAAAAGCCGAGCTGCTTCAAGGCGTAAAAAGCAAGAAGGAAAAGCAACAACTGAACATTGTGTTTGAAGCTGTTGAGAATCTCACGACGCTTGAGTCTGACTGGGAGGCAGCTGGCAACAGTTTGCAAGCATTGCGCGAAAGCGGCATCACACTGCCACTGACCGACGCCTTGATTGCAGCCATCGCCATCAGACACAAAGCACAGGTACTGACGCTAGACCATCATTTTTCACACTTAAAAGTACAGCTCGCATGATCTCCATTTCCAAAATCATCCCTCAAGGCGCAGGCTTGGCCCCGGTACTCGTCAAGCGCGCGTCCACAATCGAACTGGACTGGGACACGCGGCAAAAAAGCCGGTTTGAATGTGTTGACTCATTGGGCCGCCAACTGGGCGTATTTTTGCCACGTGGCACGCTGGTTCGGGGTGGTGATGTGCTGGTGGCCGAGGACGGCAGCATGGTCAAGGTGATCGCCGCACCGCAAACTGTGCTGCGCATTACCGCTTGCACAGCGCACGGCTCACCGTTTGATTTGACTCGCGCTGCGTACCACCTTGGTAATCGGCATGTGCCGATTGAACTCAAACCTGACCACCTGAAAATTGAGCCTGACCATGTGCTGGCTGACTTGCTGCGGGCCATGCATTTGACAGTGAATGAAGTGAGCGAAGCGTTTGAGCCCGAAGGTGGCGCGTACAGCTCAGCTGGGCACAGCCACGCTGAAGCGCAAAAAACTGCACCTGCTTCACCCGCTGCTGCCAAGCCACATGTGCACGGGCCCGATTGCAACCATGATCACGCGCACGCAGATGAGTCCAAACCGGTCGCGATTCAGATTCACTCACACAAGCCGCACAGCCATTGAACGAACAGGCAGTCAGTTCGCCAGCGCTACCAGCGGCGAGTTTTTTGCAACTGGTGTGGCTGGCCTCCCCAGCGCTGCCTGTGGGCGGTTTTTCATACTCAGAAGGGCTTGAAGCCGCTATTTTACGGGCGCAAGCAGCTCCTGAAAACATAGCAGATGGCGCTGACAACAACTGGATCACTAGTTGGCTGATTGATCAACTGCAGCTCACGCTGGCGCGTGGTGACATGGCCGTGATTGCGCAGGCGATTCCTGCGTGGCGGGTCGCAGACTTCAGCCGCATTACCGATTTAAACGACTGGCTGCTGCAAACGCGTGAAACCAGCGAGTTGCGGGCGCAAACCGAGCAAATGGGTCGTTCGCTGTGCAACTGGCTGCGAAACCACGATGGAGTCGATGGCACTCAAATAAAGCACTGCGAACAATTGCCTCCGACGTACCCGGTCGCCTTTTCGCTCGCCGCGGCGCAGCTGGATGCGACTGTGCGCGACTGCTTGTTGGCCTTCGCTTTTGGCTGGGCTGAAAACATGGTGCAAGCTGCCATTAAGTCAGTGCCATTGGGCCAAACGGCTGGCCAACGTATCTTGGCGAGCCTAAGCCAGGCCATACCCGCAGCTGTACAAACTGCTATCGACTTGCCAGACGATGAACGGCAAGCTTTTTCGCCCATGTTGGCGATACTGTCGGCTCAACACGAAACCCAATACTCAAGGCTTTTTCGCTCATGACCACTTCAAAACTTCATCACATTCCCAACCGCACCAAAAACCTGCCACCGCTGCGCGTTGGTATTGGCGGGCCGGTAGGTTCCGGCAAAACCACGTTGCTTGAAATGCTCTGCAAGGCGATGAAGTCCAAGTACGACCTGGTAGCAATCACCAACGACATTTACACCAAAGAAGACCAGCGCATTTTGACGGTGAGCGGCGCGCTGGATGCAGACCGCATCATGGGAGTCGAGACCGGCGGTTGCCCGCACACGGCCATTCGTGAAGATGCCTCGATAAACCTGGAAGCAATCGACCGCATGCTGGTCGATTTCCCCAACGCCGATGTGGTGTTTGTCGAATCCGGCGGCGACAACCTGGCCGCCACCTTCAGCCCCGAGTTGAGCGACTTGACGATCTACGTGATTGACGTGGCAGCGGGTGAAAAAATCCCCCGAAAAGGCGGCCCGGGCATCACCAAAAGCGATTTGTTTGTGATCAACAAAACCGACCTAGCGCCTTATGTAGGTGCCGACTTGAACGTGATGGAGCAAGACACCAT
>JANOWB010000190.1:0-6506 GCA_031417695.1 Polaromonas sp. | reverse complement strand
AACGCAAGTAACTCTGATCCACACATCTCAAGCTGCCCTCTTGTTGAGCAAAGCTGTTGCTGCACGCGAATTAGGCTTGCGGCCCAAATGCTCGCTAATGAACAGGCCCGCATCAACCAGCTTGTCCAAATCAATACCCGTGTCTATGCCCATGCCGTGCAGCAAGTACACCACGTCTTCCGTGGCCACGTTGCCGGTTGCACCCTTGGCGTACGGGCAGCCGCCCAAGCCAGCAGATGACGTGTCGAACTGCCAAACACCTATTTCTAAACTGATCAATGTGTTGGCCAAAGCCTGGCCGTAGGTGTCGTGGAAGTGGCCCGATACGTCATTGATGTCGTAATGTTTCAACGCTGCGTCCATCGCGCGCTGCACCTTGACCGGCGTACCGACGCCAATCGTGTCGGCCACGCCGATGTGCTGCACGCCAATGCCTTTCATCAGCCGCGCCACCAGTTCCACACGCTCAGGTGCAACATCGCCCTCATAGGGGCAACCGACCGCGCACGAAATGGCGCCACGCGTGTAGATACCCGCCGCCTTTGCAGCGGCAACCACAGGCGCAAAGCGCTCGATGCTTTGGGCAATTGAGCAATTGATGTTGCGCTGGCTGAAGGCTTCGCTGGCGGCAGCAAACACCACAATTTCATCGGGTTTTGAAGCGACTGCCGCCTCAAAACCTTTCATGTTGGGCGTGAGCACTGAGTAACGCACATCCGCGCGCCGCTCAATGCCTGCCATCACTTCCAGCGCGTCAGCCATTTGCGGCACCCATTTCGGCGACACAAAACTGGTGACTTCAATTTCTTTTAAACCCGCATCTTGCAGACGGTGCACCAACTCAATTTTGACGGCGGCGGGAACCATGGTTTTTTCGTTTTGCAGGCCATCACGGGGGCCAACATCGACGAGTTTTACTTTTGATGGATATTGCATTCCTCTAGTATCCTTTGTTGGGGGCAACTACGCCGGCGATATTGGCTAGGGCCACCCCTGCGTGTAACGCCTTAATTTTTCCGGCGATTTGCGCAATGCTTTCAACTCGCAATGTACGAGCTGATGTGTGCGGCGTGACAGTGATTTTCGGATGCTTCCAAAACGGATGCGCTACTGGTAACGGCTCCTGTCTGAATACATCGAGCGTTGCCCCTGCCAGGTGCCCGCTGTCTATCAGCGCGATCAAATCGTCATCGACCAGATGGCCACCCCGCGCTACGTTGATGACGTAAGCACCTGGTTGTAAACGCTGAAGGTTTTCAGCGCGCAGAATATTCTCAGTCTCAGAGGTCAGCGGCAGCAAGCAGACCAGAACGCGGCTTGCGTCCAGAAACTGGTGCAGCCCTTCGTCGCCCGCAAAGCAGTGAACACCATCAATGCTTTTTTGCGAGCGGCTCCAACCCACCACCGGAAACTCAAATTGCTGCAACGCTTTGCAAACACGTTGGCCCAGCACGCCCAAACCCATCACGCCCACACTGAAGTCGCTGCGTAAGCGCGGTTTGCGGTAAGACCATTTGCCGTTGGCAACGTCAGCCTCATAACCGTCAAATTCACGGAAATGCCGAATGACAGCGTGGCAAACATATTCGGCCATTTGTACCGACATGCGCGCGTCGTCTAGCCTGATGACTGGCGCTTTCAGAGGCAAACGCAGCTTCATCAGCGCATCCACGCCCGCGCCGATGTTGAAAATACCTTTCAACGCGGTTTGCTCGTCAAAAAATTGCTGTGGCGGTGCCCACACCACGGCGTAGTCGGCTGGGTCAGCCCCGGGAGACCACTGCTCAACCACAGCGCCAGGCAGCGCGGCCCGCAACCCATTCAACCACGGCTCAGCCTTGGTCTCTAGACAGCAAAAAGTTACCCGCACTTAGCTACGCAGCCAATTTGAGCAGCTCTGCGCCTTCTGCCACCTGGTCGCCGGGCGCGTACAGCAGCTCTGCCACTACGCCATCAAGCGGGGCAGCAATGGTGTGCTCCATCTTCATGGCTTCCATCACTGCCAGCGCTTGACCCTTTGTGACTTTGTCACCCGCCTTGACCGCAAACGACACCACCTTGCCGGGCATGGGCGCAGTGAGGCGCCCTACGTCAGCGTGCGCTGCACCCGCATGATTCAGCATGTCAATTGCTATGATTTGCGTAGCTGCTCGCGCCGTGAATATATGGGCTACATCACCTTTTTTATATACATTTGCGCTCAAGCGCTGGCCCGCAAACTGCACATCCAGACAAGCAGCGGCTTGCGCAAACGTCAATACGCCGGCTGTAGCGCCCACCGCCAAATGCAAAGCGCCATCATGCAGATAGGTCAGCTCAGCTTTTTGGAGTTCACCATGAAATTCAAACTCAAAACGCCGCAGGGTGACGCCGTGCGACTGCCAGCCGTCGCGCCGACTGAAGGGGTCAGCAGTTTCAAGCGACTTATCATCAAGCAAAGTTTGTGCGACTGCACAGGCCACCGCCATTGGCAAACCAATGCGCTCTTGATTGAACAGCACCGCCTCTTCACGCGGAATCAACGCGGTGTCCAGGTTCGCTTTGGCAAAGGACTCGCTTTGCAGCACGTAGCGTAAAAACTGCACGTTGGTATTGAGACCCACAATGTGCGTTTGCGCCAGTGCCGCATCAAGCCGGGCCAGCGCCTCTTGCCGGGTTTTGCCATGCACGATGAGCTTGGCTACCATCGAGTCGTAAAACGGTGAAATCGCATCGCCCTCACGCACACCGTCGTCGATACGTACCGTGCCGCGCTCAAACGATGTGCAGTCGGGCTTGGCGTAAACGTGCAGCGTGCCGGTCGCTGGCAAAAAGTTGTTGTCTGGGCTTTCGGCGCAGATGCGCGCTTCAATCGCATAGCCGTTAATACGCAACTCGTCTTGCGCCAGCGGCAGCTTTTCGCCACTCGCTACGAGCAATTGCCACTCAACCAAATCCAGCCCGGTAATGGCTTCAGTCACAGGGTGCTCTACCTGCAGCCGGGTGTTCATCTCCATGAAATAGAACTTCATTCCGCCGTCGGCAAGCTGCTCCACGATGAACTCGACAGTACCTGCACCTACGTAGTTCACCGCTCGCGCAGCAGCTACAGCCGCTTCACCCATCTGCTGCCTCATCGCTTCGCTCAAACCGGGCGCAGGCGCTTCTTCAAGCACCTTCTGGTGGCGGCGCTGCACCGAGCAATCGCGTTCAAACAAATAAACGTAATTGCCAAACGTGTCGCCGAACACCTGAATCTCAATGTGTCGTGGACGCTGTGCGTACTTTTCAACCAGCACGTTGTCGTTGCCAAAGCTGTTGATAGCTTCGCGTTTGCAAGATGCGAGGGCCGCATCAAAATCTTCAGCCTTGTCCACCGCGCGCATGCCTTTGCCGCCACCCCCCGCGCTGGCCTTGATGAGCACCGGGTAGCCAATGCGGTCGGCTTCGCGTTTGAGCAATGCGGGCGACTGGTCAGCGCCGTGGTAGCCCGGCACCAGCGGCACGCCGGCTTTTTCCATCAGCTGTTTAGACTCAGCCTTCAAACCCATCGCCTTGATGGCCGAAGGCGGTGGGCCAATGAAGACCAACCCGTTGTCTGCGCAGGCCTGCGCAAACGCTTCGTTCTCGCTTAAAAAACCGTAACCTGGGTGAATCGCTTCAGCGCCCGTGGCCTTGGCCGCTTCAATGATGGCTTCCCAACGCAGGTAGCTGTCTTTGGGGGCGCTCGATCCGTTCAGGCCAATGTATACGGCTTCATCGCAAAAGCTCACGTGCTTGGCATCGGCGTCAGCATCTGAATAAACGGCAACGGTTTTGATAGCCATGCGCTGGGCAGTTGCTGCTACGCGGCAGGCTATCTCTCCTCTGTTGGCAATAAGAATTTTTTTAAACATGTTCATTCTTTGAAAAAGGTGACTTGAGGCTAAAAGCGGGCGATACCCCAGGGTCTGGCTTGCCACTAAAAATACGGGTGACCCGGCTAAACAGCAGCCGCAAGAAACGCCAGCAAACACGTATCAACCAAATGCTGAGCACCAGCACCACAGCCAGCACCGCTACAAAAATAAACGGATACGCAACAGCCGCCCACAAACCAACCGGCACCAGCGTGTCTTCAATCAGCGACGCGCCTACGTTGGTAAACGGCTCTGGCGACGTGTTGATGGCAGCCCTTGAAGTTGCCTTGGCCGTAAAACTGGTTGCAGCCAGCGAGCCACCCAGCAGCGCGGCGACCAAGGCCATGGCCCCGCTGTCAGCGCTAAAAACACTCGCCGCCAGCGCCGCGCCAGCGGGGATTCGAATGACGCTGTGCACCACGTCCCACAATGAATCAAGCCCCGGTATTTTGTCAGCGAAAAACTCAATAAACACCATGAAACCGCTGGCTCCCAGCACCACCGGGTTAGACAGCAGCTGCAAGCCCTGCGGCAAATTGACCCAGCCCATAAAACCTGCAAGCCCCGTCAGCAAAACGACCAGATACAGCCGCAGGCCGCTCGCCCAGCCCAACGCGCCCGCAAGCGCTACCAGTTGTGCAGTGTCAAGACTTGGCATGATGGAGTCCCTTCAAGTGTTAGACGGCGGCAACCAACTGGGCTTGCGCTTTTGCAGAAATGATTGCAGACCTTCGCGGCCTTCTGGGCTAACGCGGACGTCGGCAATGCTGGAGATAGTCAGCTCAACTAATGCCTGGTCAATGTCCTTACCCGCAACATCTTGCACCAGTTTCTTGCATAGCTTGACAGCGTTTGGCCCTGCATTGCAAAGCGCGGTCAATAACTCGGCAACCTTGCTATCCAGCAGCTCGGCTGCTACAACCTCATGCACAAAGCCGATGCGCAGAGCCTCGGCCGCATTAAAACGTTCAGCCGTTAAAAAATACCGATGCGCAGCCCTCGCACCCATCGCACGGATGACATACGGGCTGATGGTCGACGGCACCAAACCCAACTTGACTTCGCTCAAACAGAAACTAGTGGTGTCTACGCATACCGCCATATCGCAGGCCGCTACCAAGCCCATGCCGCCTGCGTACACATCGCCTTGAATCTTTGCAATGGTTGGCTTGGGGCATTCGTAAACGGCTTGCATCATCGCGGCCAGCCGACCGGCATCCGCCAAGTTCTGCTCACGCGTGTAGTCGGCCATGCTGCGCATCCAGTTCAGGTCGGCACCAGCGCAAAATGCGGGGCCGTTGGCTGTTAGTACGATGCAGCGCACGTCGTCGCGCTGACCGAGGTCACTGAAAATGCGCGTCATGTCGGCAATCAACTCGGCATTGAAGGCGTTGCGCACTTCTGGGCGGTTGAGTGTGACGGTGGCCACCAAATTGGCAACTTGTATCAGGACATGATTCATTTCGAACGCTTTGCTTAATGAAGTCACGACGCAGCAAAAGCCAGCATCTGGGACTGGGTTGTGTTGACTCCCCTGAGGTAGTCAGTCCAGACAATGCCGTCAGCGGTAATCATGCCGATTGCTTTGCGCCGCGTGCCGGCAATGCGGGGCTCGGTTCTTGCGCGCTGTGCTCGGGCTCTGTCCAATCGCCGTCCAAACTCCAGTGAAGCTTGCCGCGCAGGCCGCGTATATTTTGGTAAACCTTGGTTCTAGCAATGCGACGCAGGCCTTCTTCAACTGCTTCCTTCGGTGATTTGAAGTCACCCGAGGCCATCGCCGAAGCCATCAATTGGTCATCAATCTCAAGTCTGAGTCGCATGGTTCACATCTCCGAATACATCAATACCTAGCATTACATCCTGAAAAGACCAAACCTTGTCTCCGGTATCGCCCGGTTTTGCGCGGCTGACAAGCCCAGTGCCAGCACGCGGCGGGTGTCTGCCGGGTCTATCACACCATCGTCCCAAAGTCTTGCACTGGCAAAGTACGGGTGCGATTGATGCGCAAACTGGTCAATGATCGGCTGCTTAAAGGCGGCCTCTTCTGCGCTGGTCCAGTTGCCGCCCCGCGCCTCGATACCGTCACGCTTAACCGTGGCCAGCACGCCAGCGGCTTGCTCGCCGCCCATCACGCTGATGCGCGCGTTCGGCCACATCCACAAAAAGCGGGGTGAAAACGCCCTGCCGCACATGCCGTAGTTGCCCGCGCCGTAGCTGCCGCCAATGATGACGGTGAACTTCGGCACGGCGGCAGTTGCCACAGCCGTGACCATCTTGGCGCCATTGCGGGCGATGCCTTCGTTTTCATACTTGCGGCCCACCATAAAACCGGTGATGTTTTGTAAAAACACCAGCGGGATTTTGCGCTGGCAGCACAGCTCAATAAAGTGCGTGGCTTTCAGCGCTGATTCACTGAACAAAATACCGTTGTTGGCGATGATGCCAACCGGCATGCCTTCAATCGCTGCAAAGCCGCACACCAGCGTGGTGCCGTAGCGCGCCTTGAATTCGTCGAAGTCGCTGCCGTCAACAATGCGGGCGATGATCTCGCGTACGTCGAAGGGTTTGCGGGTGTCTGTGGGTATGACGCCATACAGCTCACTGGCAGGGTAATTAGGCGCTATGCTT
>JANOWB010000189.1:0-23361 GCA_031417695.1 Polaromonas sp. | reverse complement strand
CACGGTCGGCTGCGGCAACAGCTTTTGGTCCTCGATTTGGCGCGAGCGAGCCAGCGCGGTTTGCGACTTGGCCAGCAGTGCGTCAACTCGCGGCAACATACGCTGCGCGCCCAACGCGCGCCAGTACGAGTTGCGGACGTCTTGCATGATGTTTTGAATCACTTTGCGGCGGCGCTCGTCAGCCATCAGCACGCCGTCGGCACGTTGCTGCGCGCGGTAGTACGAAATGCCGAAGTCGAGAATGCTCCAGCTCAGCGCGGCGCTGGCCGAAGTGTGCGTACGCTCATTCGATGTTGATGGCGACAAAGTTTGCAGGCCCGATGTGATGCCCACCGACGTTCCGCCCGAGTCGTTGTTGCGGCTATTCCAGCCCGCACCCACCAGCAATCGCGGCAGCATGTCGTACTGCGATACGTCAAACATATCGCCAGCCAAGGCTTGTTCAGCCAACTTTAAGCGATAGTCAAGGTTGTACTTCAGCGCGCGGGCGGCCGTGTCTTCGAATGACAGCGGCTTCGCAATCGCTTCTTGGTCTTCGTACATTTTCACGCGGTCGCCGGCTGCGCGCGTCTTGATTTCGTCTGCCGAAAACGGCTCAAGTTTGACGCTGCCACAACCCACAAGGGCCGCAGCTAACGCCAGTGGAGCTAGCTTAAGGGTGGTTTGCAAACGAGAAGGTAAACGAGGTGCCGGGCGGGCGGAATATACGGGTGTCATTGAACAAGTCCTCTTATAAAAACAAAACAGCAAAAAGTAAGATCAAAAAAAGTCAGATGGCGAATCAAAAAGTCATCACATCAATCAGCAACGTGCGCGGGCTCGCGCACGCTTGAGTTGCTCACTGAATCGCTTGGCCGCTGGCGAGCCCGGCTCAAACTTCGGCGCCGGCCGCACATAACCCGGTGGCCGCGGCTTGGCCACCACGCGGGGCTTGGCGCACTCGATCTGACGAGCAATTTCTTCTGCCGTCATGGCGGTGCGCGGCGACACCACAGACTCGCCGATTGCCTTCGGGTCAAGCTCTGGCAGCGGTGCGCTGAACGGATCAAGCCCTGGTATGCCTTCTGGCATAAGCCAGTTCGGCTGCAGGCCACTATTACCCAAGTTGCTCGCAAACAATTTATCTGCCGCTACTTGCTCCACGGCCGCTTCAGCTTGCGCCTGCCTGACTGCAAGTCCCACAAATTGGCTTTGTGCGCCAATCGCGGCCTGGTCGAGTACAGCCGGCAAAACAGTGAAGCCGGGCAGCAGATCAGCCAGCGGTGCCTCGGGCTGAGGCGCAACAGGCGGGTCAATGCGAACGCCCAACAGCATCGGTCGGCTCACGCTTGAAAACCGGCTTCGCCCGATGCCATTGGTTGTAGTGGACAGCTCGGTTGCTTCAAGCGTCGACAAGTTCAAAACAGTTCCGCTGATGGGCGGCGCTGACGAGGCGCTGTCAAACGGAATGCCTGGGCGATTTAATAGATCACCGGTAGCAGGCAACTTCTGGTCAGTTTCAATCAGCAAGGCCTGCAGCGGCGTGGTTTCCCCAACATACGCCGGGTTGGACACAAAGCGCAGCTGCGCGTTAGGAGCCAACACAAGTGCGTTCGCTGATGTCGTGTCTGCAGCAATCGCAATCCATGTGCTGCCACCGTCAGTCGAGTATTGGTATATACCTTGCGACGCCGGCGGCGTGCTGATGATTGCAATACCTGCAAACACGTCGCCACCGTTGTTGCTAGGCGCATCGCGTGGGTCAGTAAACCTCGGCCCGAACAGGTCTTGCACGGTACGGCCCGGCGTAGTTGCGCCCGGTGAAAGGGGCAAGTAGTCCGGCGCGATTGGGCCATTCACAACCGGCCGGTCATTTAAGGGCAGGTTGTCAATACGCACCGTGGCAGTCGCTTGCAAAGGCCCCGGCCCGCCGTTGGCGTTGTCATTGATGGTTACTGTGAAAGTATCTGGGCCGTTGTAAAACTGCCGGCTGCGGTATTCCAGGTTTTGCAGCGTGGCATTGATGTCAGCAAGCGTGCCGGTCAAAACAATCGGCACACCCGGGCCAGGCGGAATTGTGCCAACAGCTGGGCCTGATGTTTGCGTCACACCCGGTGTCAGCGCGCTGATGAACGGCCGGCCATTGCCGGTCGGCGTAATGGTTACCGTCACGATGGCTGCTGGGTTAAACGGCGTGTCCACATCACTCAACACAATGGAGTTTGCGTTTGTGAATGAAATGGGTACGTCGCCAACCGGCAAGACCGGCAACGGCGTAGTCACAACAGGTGTGTCGTTGACTGGCGTCACGCTGATACTCACGTCACGGGTGTTGGCCGACACGCGTGACGTGCTGCCTACACCTGGCGACAAGTTAACACCTGTGCGAATAGCGTTGGTTGAGCCGAAACCGGTACCCGTTGCGTTCGCTGGCAAGTCAGCATTGGCGCCTGCCTGGTCGTCTTCAACCAAACGCGCTGTCAAATTACCAGGCGTGCCGTTGTAGTTCAGTGCAGGGTTAAAGCGGATCTGTGTGCCGTCAGGCAAATACAGTGCGTTGGTGTCGCTTAAGTTGCGCGGTACGTCTACCCAAGCCGCACCGTCAAAGTACTGCCAGTTGCCTTGTGCCGGCGTAGTGGCGTTGGCGGTTAACAGCACGCCTACGCGGTTGTCTGGGCCATTTGGCTTGCCCACGTCTTTCGGGTCGGTGTAGCCTGGGAAGGCGGCTGTAACGTTGACGCCAGCAGACGGGTTGTCTTCGTTGAACGCGGGCAACACGGTGGTTGTGGTGGCTGGGAACAAAGGCGCGTCATTGACGGGCGTGACCGCGACATTGAGCGTACCGACAGTCGTAGCAGGAGGCGCGGTGCCGTCCGTGCTGGTCACGGTGATGGTCAGCGTGGCTGCTGGGCTGGTTCCCACTGGGCCAACTGAGTTGAAGTCTGTAGGCGCGGTGATGGTTGCGCCTAGCAGCTGAGCTGGCGTTAAGCCTGCCGTGGTGCCGAGTGTCGTTGGGATCGGGTTGCCTGCGCCGTCTTTCAAGATCCAGCCTGCTGGCACACCAGAGATCACCACCGTGCTGACCGCTTCAGGGTTGGTGACATCAGCGGGTGCAACCGTGATGTTCAAAGGAATTGGCGTCTCTTCCGTGCCGCGCACCGAACCTGTCACGGTGCCGTTAGCCGTGTTGCCAACGACAGGTGCGCCCGGGCTGGACTCAACGCCTGTCGTGCCAGCTGGGTTTCCTGCTTCTTGCGGGCCCGTGCCAATCGTCAAGATGGGTGCGTCAGAAACAGGCGTCACAACGATGCCAACTTTTAGCTCTTCAGAGACGCGGCTTGTGGCAAATTCGGGTGTGCTGCCGACAGGTGTCGCAATATTTACCACGGCACCAACCGTCAAAACGTCAATCGAGTTGCCAATAGTCGTACCGTTGGCCGCACCATTAGGCACGTCAGCAATGATGCTGCCTGCGGGTGTTTGATCGTTTTCAACCAAACGAACGGTTAACTGACCAGGTGTGCCAGAGTAGTTGGAGTTAACAGGGGTAAAACGGATGTTGGTAGCGTTTGGCAAGTAAATGGCTGTCGCATCCGTGGTGCTTGCTGGAACAGCCATCCAGGTCGTGCCGTTGAAATACTCCCACGCGCCCTCAGTTGTTGCGTTGGCTGCGCTGCCAGTAACGAGCACGCCAATCATAGTGTCAGCGCCGTTCGGCTTGGCTGCATCTTTGGGGTCGCTAAAGCGTGGCGTGAACAATGTGCCGACGTTCTGAACTGGCGAGTTCGTCGTGCCCTCGGCCATAGCAGGCAACACAATTGGCGTTGCGTCGGTTACCACCGGGCGGTCATTGACAGGTGTCACCGCCACATTGAGCGTGCCGGTGGTTACGGCAGGAGCAGGCGCTCCAGGGTCTTGACTGCTGACAGTGACCGTTAAGGTCGCTGCTGGTGATGTTCCAACGGGGCCAACCGAGTTGCCATCGACTGGCGCGGTGATCCGCAGACCCGCTATTTGCGCTGGTAGCAGGCCAGCCGTGCTGCCAGCCGTCGTTGGGATGACTGTGCCGTCAGGCTGTGTCAATACCCAGCCAGCAGGCACGCCAGAGATGACTACGGTCGTAACGGTCTCAGGGTTGCTCGTGTCAGCTGGAGCCACGCTGATACCCAACGGGATCGGCGTGTCTTCAAGGCCGCGAACGGAGCCCGTCACTGCGCTTGTGGCGTTGTTGCCAGTTACAGCGGAGCCGGGGCTGGACTCCACGCCCGTTGTGCCTGCTGGGTTGCCGGCTTCTTGTGGGCCTACGCCAATCGTCAAGATCGGCGCGTCAGAGACCGGGGTGATGACGATGCCGACTTGCGTTGTTTCAGAGACCCGGCCCGTGGCAAACGGAGTTGCGCTGCCCACCGGGGTGGTGATGTCGATCACAGCGCCAGGTGTCAAGGCGTCCAGTGAGTTGCCAATGGTCGTACCGTTGGCCGCACCGTTGGGCACGTCAGCAGCAGCTGCCGCCTGATCGTTTTCAACCAAACGAACCGTCAGCTTGCCGGGCGTACCTGAGTAGTTTGAATCAACCGGCACGAAGCGCAACTGAGCTGCGTTGTCTAAATAAATGGCCTCGCCGTCTGAAGTGGTCGCGGGAACCGCTGTCCACGTGCCGCCGCCGTTGGTGCTGTACTGCCACACGCCTTCGCTTGCAGTTGCCGCTGTGCCGGTGACCAACACGCCCCTCATGGTGTCTGGCCCGTTAGGCTTGCCAGTGTCTTTAGGGTCTGTGAACAGACCGCCAAAGATGGCCGTCACAGTGCGGGCTGCTGAGTTGGCTGTGCCTTCAGGAATCGTCGTGAAGTCTGCTGGCGTGCCGTTGACCACCGGGCGGTCGTTGACAGGCGTGACCGCGACATTGAGCGTACCTACCGTCGTAGCAGGAGGTGCAGCGCCATCGGTACTGGTGACAGTGATGGTCAGCGTGGCTGCTGGGCTGGTTCCCACCGGGCCAATTGAGTTTGCGTCTGTAGGAGCGGTGATGGTTGCGCCCAGCAGCTGAGCTGGCGTTAAGCCTGCCGTGGTGCCGAGTGTCGTTGGGATCGGGTTGCCTGCGCCGTCTTTCAAGATCCAGCCTTCTGGCACACCAGAGATCACCACCGTGCTGACCGCTTCAGGGTTGCTGCTGTCTGCTGGCGCTACTGTGATGTTAAGCGGAATCGGCGTGTCTTCAACACCGCGCACTGAACCTGTCACAGTGCCTGCTGCTGTGTTGCCAGTAACTGGCGCGCCCGGGCTGGACTCTGCGCCAGTCGTGCCTGCTGGGTTGCCTGGCTCTTGTGGGCCGGTGCCAATCGTCAAGATCGGTGCATCAGATACTGGTGTGACCACGATGCCGACTTTGAGCTCTTCAGACACGCGGCCGGTGGCAAACGCTGGTGCGCTGCCTACTGGGGTGCTGATGTTGACCACATTGCCAACCGTCAAGGCATCGATGGTGTTGCCGATGGTTGTGCCGTTGGCTGGGCCGTTAGGTACGTCGGCAATGATGCTGCCTGCGGGGGTTTGGTCGTTCTCAACCAAACGAACTGTCAACTGACCCGGTGTGCCTGAGTAGTTGGAGTTAACTGGCGTACAGCGGATGTTGGTCGCGTTGGGCAGGTAAATAGCCGTTGCGTCTGTCGTTGTCGCTGGAATGGCAACCCAAGCTGTGCCGTTGAAGTATTCCCACGCGCCTTCGGTCGTTGGGTTGGCTGCGCTGCCTGTGACGAACACGCCAATCATGGTGTCAGCGCCGTTAGGCTTGGCGGTGTCTTTGGGGTCGCTAAAGCGTGGTGTGAACAGTGTGCCTACGTTTTGCACTGGCGAGTTGGCTGTGCCTTCTGCCATGGACGCTAGAACTATCGGCGTGACATCGTTGACCACCGGGCGGTCATTGACGGGAATCACCCCGATTGTCAAAGTGCCCGTGGTTGTGGCGACAGTGTCTGAGGCGTCTTTACTTGTTACCGTCACCGTTAATGTGGCCGGTGGTGTGGTGGTGCTGTTCAGGTCGGTTGGCGGCGTGATGGTGGCGCCTGTTGCTTGTGCAGGGGTTAAGCCCGTCGCAGCAGCAGCAGTGATGTCGTTACCAAGGCTGTCTTCCAGCACCCAGCCACTAGGTATGCCCGAGATGGTGATGGTCGATTGAATCACCTCAGCCGTGCCTGTGGCGTCTGCCGGTGCAATGCTGATGCCGAGGTTAATCGGGCTGTCTTCAACACCCGTAGCAGTGCCTGCGACGGTTTGTGTCAAGCTGTTGCCTAAACCCGTACCCAAAGCGATTGGGCTGGTAGCTTGCGTGCCGCCAGGGTTGGTGTTGCCAATCGTCAGCAATGGCGCGTCCGATATGGGCTTGACATTGATGTTGATGACATCGGTGTCAAACAAATTGTCTGGTGAGCCGACCCCACCACCTTCTTTAGGATTCAAGTTACCGTTAGCATCGCCGCCCTGACCTCGGTCGTTGGTTTTGATGGTTAATGTGGCCGGGCCACTGTAGTTGTTGGTGGGCGTGTAGACCAGTGTTGCCAATGCGGCATTGATCTGCACTTGAGTACCTTCGATGGTAATAGTGGTTGAGCCGATTGCGCCAGAAGTGACCGTTGTTGCGCCTGGCGTGAGAGCAAGTGTGCCGTTGGTCACGGTGAGCGTCGTGCTCAATTTACCGTCGCCTTGCCCGCCGTCTGGGTCGGTGATCGAAATCACAGCCGGATTAGCGCCTGTACCGTTGAACGTCAGCGGCAAGTCTTCATTCGAATCTATCGCTGCGACTGGGAATGTCGCGCTGCCGCCAAACAAGTTTTGCGGCGGGTCATTGGGTTGCACGTACCCAAAATCACGGGTGGTGACGCTATTGGAGCCAACGACAATGGTTGCGGCTTCAGCGACATTGGTGTTGATGGTGCCCAAAGTGCCCGCGTCTGCATCTGTGCGAATCGCTAGCGTGTCCGGGTCAGCAATGGCAGTCGAGTCTGTCTTTGGTGTTGTAAGCGGTACCGTGATGACGTAGCCGCCAGTGGGCAACGCGCCAAAGTTGTATTTGCCACCCGCTTGCGTGACGGTGGTGATGATGCGGTCATCTGCGCTGCCAAAGTTGCCATCTGCGCCCGCCCATGTCAACGTAACGGTCACGCCGTCTAGCAATGCCTCGGTGCCATCAATTAAACCGTTCGGGTTAACCGTGTCGTCCCACAGGGTGCCAGCAATGCTTCCGTAACCTGCCGGATCAATATTGCGGTAGTTGTTGAGCCCCGCCCCGGCAATGTCGTTGCCTGGTGCTGCGGTTTGCGCATCCAGCGTGCCATTGCGCTCGCCGTTGGCTGCGCCGTCAGCACCTGGAATCGTGGAGCCACCAAAACCCGTTGCTCCGATTGAATTGACGGCAATGTCTGGAATGCTGCTAAACACAACTTGCGCGTGCGTCAACGTGTCTGCAACTTGAGGCGTAGCCGTGGTCGGTACATCGATATCGTATTTGATGACGATGGTCGTACCCACAGCCACATCGCCGAGTTTGATATCCACAATACCGAGTGCTACCGTGCTGCTAGCGCCTGGCGTTGCAGCGGTAAAGGCCGCGAGGGTGGTAAAAGTTGTTCCACCGTCTGTTGAAACCATCACGTTGCCAGCGTTGGTACCGCCGGGCATGGTGTCGCGGAACTGGGTGTCATAGGCGCTGGTGCCGCCGTTGCTGGTGAAAGAGTTACGTACCGTGATGCGGTTGGTATCGGCCGTAGCACTGTTTTGCGTGCCGGCTTGAATATCAACAACGTCTTTGCTCAGATTACTGATGTTCGGCTCAACGACCGTGTCGGTGACGTTGTTACTCGTCGCTAAAACGGTAGCGCCCGTTTTGACATCAAATTTCACTGGGCCTAGCGGCGTACCCGATTGGTTCAAAATATCGTTTTTCACGATGGCGTTGAATTCAATCACCACGTATTCAAAATCGGTATCGTTGTCTGTATTGGTCAACGTTCCCAGATTGAAGACGGGGGCTAAAGCGGTGCCGCCAGCTGTGATTGCCTCGGTTGGCTTGGTATTGGCTGCACGCGCATCTACGCCTGCGCCGCTGAAGTTGGTTGAATTCAAGGTGTTTTGAATATCGCCAAATATCGCCGTTGACCCCGAGCCTGTACCGTCGCCAAGTTGCGCGGTATTAGCAACCAATGACGAGGTCATGCCGCTGTCAGATACTAATGCAATGGTCGCTGCGCCCAAGTATTCATAACCTGTGGGCAGCGTTGGTGAAATGCTGAAGTTCGCGATTTGACCCGCAGGGACTTTTGTAACCATTCGGAAACGCGTAATTTCGCCTACCGCGACGTTCTGCCCCAACTTCGTGTCACCCGGGGTCGGGCTGGTGTCAGCCAGGCCACCGATGTGAGACAACACGGGTGCTAGTGCAACCACCGGCACAGATGCTGATGAGGCGGTGCGGTAATTGTTCAGGCCGTTGCCAGTAGGTGATTGAATCGTATTTGCCAAGACATTTGCGCCCGAGCTGGCACCCGTGCCTGCGTCAACTGTTGTTGTGCCATTGGCTAGCAACGCACCGCCGAGCGCACCTGAGCGCTCTAACGGGTTGACCGCATTGGTGGCATCGTTCAAGCTGCTCCAGGTGGTCTCCGCCGTGTTGCTGAAAGACGTAACCGTCGCTGCTGTGCTGTTTAACGTAGCGCGCACTTTGACGGTGATCGTGCCGTTTGCTGTCAGGTCAATGTTTTTGTTTGTGTCAAAGGTCAGTGTTCTTGTGCCTGCGGTCAGCGTGAAATCTGTAGCCGTCAAGGCGCGTGCCACGGCATCTACAGTAGCGCCGCTAGACGTGACGCTGGTGATGTTGAGTGATGCACCCGTGACAAAGGTCGGAAACACGTCGCTGAACGCCAAGTCATACGCTGCTACTGGGCCGGGGTTGTTCAACACGATCGTGTATTCAACAACGTCGTTTTCGTCTGCTTCTGTGCCGGGCACATCTAGACCCGGTGCCGGGTCAACGTCCACAATGGCGACCGTCTTCACGGTGGTCACCACCGGCTCGGCGATGGTGATGGTCGGGTCGTTGGCGGTGGTGGTGTCAGCAACGTTGGTTGCTGCGCCGCCTGCACCGGTTGCCGCGTTAACGCCCTCGTTGTAACGCGAATTGGAGGTGATGGTACTGGCAGTACCCGCCTGGTTGTTGGGCTGCGTGGTGGCTGTATTGTCGGCAATCAAGCGCACGCGCACAACAAAGCTGTTGTTGTTGCTAGCGTTATTTTGTAAGTTGGTCACGTCACCCAAATCAATACGCCCGCCGCCCCCTGGCTGGCCGGGCGTACCGACGGTGTTCGAAATAAGTTTGCCCGCTGCGGGCACGCCATTTGTAATCGCGCCGCCGAAGTTAGCATCAAGTTGGCCATTTTCAGAAGCGCCCAGCGCCGTGCCGGTACCGCCTACGGTTGTGATGATGTCGTAACCCGTACCGCCGTTGTAAGCAGTGTCAATTTTGTAACCCGCAGGAATGTTGATGTCAGCAAACAAGGCCTTGGTTGTACCTTCAGGAATCGTCACCTTCAGGTCAAAAAAGCCAGCTTCGCCGATCACCATCTGCGCATCAGTCGCACCATCGCCTTGCTGTGATGTGTCGTCGTTACTTGCATCTGGGCTAGCCGTTGTGCTGTCACCCTGCCAGCGAATGTCTACCTGCGGCTTGGCGTTTTGCAATGTGGCTGTGTCGCGTACGGGTGTGGCAACAAAATTGGTTGTGCCTGATGCGCCAGCCAAGGCTTTGTCAACACCGACAGTCGATGTGCTGGTTGCGCCTGCGTAGGCCGCGTTGATGGCCACGGCGTCGTAGCTGATGACGACGATGTTTTTGCCGTCGGTGCGCGCCACGCCATTGATGGCCCCTGCTGCAAATTGCGGGTCAATGATGCCGTCTGGCACAGTGGTCAAGTCACGGTCAACAAAGGTCACAACATTGGCGACCACGTTGTAGTCCACGCCAGCTGTCAGCAGCGTGCCGTCGCCCCGGCGGATCTGAAAGTTGTTGGCCGGGTCGGCGATGTCGGCGTTGCCGCTTGCCAGCACGTAGCCTGGCGGCGCGGTGATGGCTTCGGTGCGAACGCCGTACGCGCCGCTGCGGCCTGAGTTTTGAATCGCAAAACCAAAGCGCACCTGGTCGCCCGCATCCACATTGGTGATGTTGGCATCGACCTGCTTGGCGTCGGTGATGATGCCGGTGAACGGTGCTGTCGTCGTGGCGGTGCCCGGAGGCTGCACGCCCGCAAGGCCGGCGTTAGAACCCGCTGTGACTGAGCCAGCGGTTGGGATAATGCCGTCCTGGTTGCCAGTGGTTCCTTTTGACAACACACCCAGGCTAACGACCATTTTGGGAGTGCCCAGCACGATGGGGATAATTTTGTCGTCTTGCAGTGGTGTGGCTGTGCCGACGCCGCCATTCACGGAGCGTTGGCTGTTTTCATTGCCTTGCGCAGACAAAATCAGCTCTGGATCAAATGCCGCATCTTTGGCTTTAACGGTGAACAGCAGGTCTACTTTTTCTCCAGCGCGGGTCTGTGCGTTAGCGGTGCCACCTGGGTTGCTGGCGCGGTCAGAACTACCCAAACTAAAAACCAGTTTGTTGCCTGTCGCTGCAACACCAATGGTGTTGTTGGTGAAGGCAGTCACGGTGTCAGGGTTTTGTGTGCCAGCCTCTGTGAAGCCCGCGCCGTTGGGGCTTAAGGCTGCTGAATTCGGGCCCAATGCAAATTTGCCCGCTTGCGCCCAGTTAGCTGTGGGGCCAGTGGTGCTTACGGTGTCTGTTGCCTTGGTAAATGTTTCTGGGGCGCCGCCGTCTGCGCTGGCGTCTTCAGCCGAAAACACCGGATCAGGCAAGTAAGCCGTTAGCTTGAGGTCGGTGTAATCGCCCTGCGTGGTGTCATAACGAATGCGGTAGGTGACGTTATCGCCTGGCGCAATGATGGGCTGGCCGGTTGAGGTTTTTGCCACGCCTGGGTCAGTAACGATGACGCCGTTAATGGCGTAAATCTCCAGCAGCAGCGCGCCGTCTTTAACGGCCACTACAGCACTTGATTCATCAGAATTTACTGTGTTTGTGGTGTCAATGGTCGGGTTGACCAAGCCGGTGCTTGTCAGCAGCGTGCCTGAAATACGCACATCGTTTTTGAGAACGTCATTTTCATTGACCTTTGTGCCCGACAAAGGGTTGCCGTTGGCGGCAATGCGGTATTGGTCAAGTACCACGGCGTTGTACGTGATGGTGATGTCGGTACGGCCATTTCGGGTGTTCGCGACGATGGGTCCGCCAAATGCTGCGTCTGCAAACACGTCGCCATAAATGTCGCCTGCGCCACCCCCAGTAGATGAAGACAAGGCGAAAGCGCCGCCAGGGTTAGCGGCAGACGCGAGCCATGCGCTCACGTCAAACTGAAGCACCAGCTTGCCGCTACCGCCTACAGTTTCTGTACCGCCGCCCTCAATGTTGATGGTTTGCGCTGCCAAAAACTGCGCAATGTTAATTTGTCCGGTGCGGGTTTCGCCGTTAGCCACAATGGTTACTGTGGCTGTAGCGCCAACCAAGTCAATGCCGTCAGGCAAGATGTCCGTGACGATCACGTTGCGCAAGCCGTAGTAGTCGCCGATTTGTGAGCTGAGCGTATAAGTAAGCGCATCGCCTGAACGAACGCCTGCTGGGTTCGCGGGGTCTACCAAGTCAGGGCTGGTGCCTGCTACGCCTTTTTGAATTTGAATGCTTTGGTACTTGAGGACAATAGCCAACGGATCTACGGTGAACGCTTGGGTCGTGTCATCACCATCAAAAAACTTGACGCGGCCTGTGTGCTTGGCGTCAAAGCTGGCGTTAATGTCGCCACCGTTAGCGTTGCTCACCACATTTTTAGGAATGAAATATTCCAGATTTAGCGTGAGGTTGCCGGTATGCGGCACGTCGGCTGCGCCGCCAGTGGTGGTGGCGCTGATTTCGAGCTTTGCGCCTGCGGGCGCGCCTGGCCCAACAGTCCAGATTCGGGTAACAGGGTCTTGTACTGCGGCAATTGCTGTGGGGTTGCCCAATGCATCGACCACTTTGACGGCGTACACGGTGTTCGGCACTCCAGCGCCTGAGGTCGCATCGCTTGCGCGCAGGGTGATGTCAGTGGTCTCAAATACTAGGCCACTGGGAATGATGAGCTTGGAGACAAAAGGCGCGGAATCGCTGCTTAGTACAGTTTGGTTGGGGGCAATATTTAGCAGCGCCTGAAAGCGCTGCTTGTCGTTGGCGCCAGGTACCTGCTCGCGCTCTCGGGATGAATTGCGGTATTCGGTGGTGAACCAGGTTGGGTCTACGTTTTTAGCTGTGTTGCCCGTCTGAAAGTCAGGCGCATTTGTGCCTGTGGGTGTGTCGCCCAGCTGAAAAAATCCACGCGACACAATTGCCAAGCCTTTACCAGGCGCGCCCAGGCCGCCACCGCCCTGCCCGGTGGTGTTGGCCGAGTCAGCGTCGGCTCCTACGTTGTACTTGAAGTCAACCGTCGCATTAGGCTGGCCTGTGGCAAAGCTACCTAGAGGCAACTTCAAAATAACGAGCTGGTCGCCAGCCTGTAAGCCGTAGTCGGAGGCGAAGAAAACAATATTTGCGCCAGTGTTGTCTTTGATTCCTGGTGTTGACGCTGTCGCCGTACCGCCTGGACCGGCTGTGCCGCTAAAAACCAAGATGGTTTCTTGCGCTGGTGGCAGTGTCACGCCAAGGTAGGTTGCGCTGCCAGATATAAATGAGACGCCCTCTGTTGGTGTAGGCAGAGTGTTGCTTGGGTCTTTGCCCGTCGCGTCAAAACCGAGCGTGATGTACGGCGCGTAACCAATAGGGCCAGTGTTTGTAAACGTGACTGAACCCGAATTGTTGATGCTGCCAATTAGCGGATTGGCGTCAACAGTCAGCGTGGTGGTGGGCGGGCCAGCTGCCAGCAAATCACCATAAGCCGTCAGGGCTTGGGGCTTGAAAACCAAGACGCTGTCAATAACGCCCACCGAAAATTCCATTGCCCAGTTGCCGCCCTTGCTGGCTGCGCCGGTGTCGTCCACCGATGCTGAAATATCAGCACCCGTCAAGTCAGCCAGCTTTTGCACAAAGCTTTGGCCTTTGTCGCCTTGGGCCACGTCGCAACCCAAAATCAAAATATCTGCATTGGCGGTCATGCCTGATTGCCAGCCTTGCAGCTGCGCGGCGGTGGCGCTGTTGTCGAGCGCAGCGCCGTCAAGGGTGCTGTTGCCCAGGTAAACCGCGCCTGAGTTGCCATGGCTAACAATTTGCAGGCTGCTAACGTTGCCGGTTTCACCTAGCAATTGGCTGATGACCTGCAGGCCGTTTTCGTCGCGGCCGATGATTCGTACGGTGGCGCTGGGGTCAATACCCACCAGCAGGCTTTGGTAATCAGTCACGCGTGAATCAATGACCACTACGGTGTTGCCGCGCACGGCTGGTAAGGTGGGCGCTGCGTTTTCTCGGCCGCTGTCCATGACGAGTGTGGCCGCTTTGGCTTCTTCAGACGCTATGCGCTGCGCCTCACGCTGTTGGGCGGCGGGGTCGTCAAATTGGTGGTCGGCGGCGGCTGCTCCAGCGGCGTCGAACAAAATGCGGGCTTCTAATGCGGCGTACTGTTTGCGGGGGCGCATGGTGGCTGCTTTCGCCGCGGCGGCCACATCGGCCAGTGGTGAAGGGGCAGCGGGTGGCGCGGTACCGATTCGGCCCAACTGGGTTGAGCGTAAGGCGGATACTGATTTTGGAGTCATTTCAACACTTTCGGTGCGGTAAACATGAGCAGCTCGGACTTAGGCTGCACAACTTAATCGACCCTGCAGCTTAATGGCTACAGGTTAAAAAAGTTCAATAAAAAGAGTTAACAAAAAAGTGACGTCGGAAGTTTAACTATAAACTGAGTACTTTTGAAGTCTTTGATGGTTGATTTGGACGGAACACTGGCTTTTTGGTGACGCAGTAAAGGAAAAAAGTCTCACTTCGGCAAAAGTTTGGGCCTGTGCGGTAAAAATACAACAACTACGGTGCCGCGCTTGAAAATGGGTCCAAACCAGAAGTTTGCCGGGGTAGGACGCCTTGACATTCCTGAAACTTGGGAACAAGTGCTAGCTGAAAGAGGTATTTTCAATGCGATGCAGCTAGACTCCGTGCATTCTTGGGTTTGCTCAGAATGGCTATTTGCTATTAAAAACGTAGCTGTTTACGCCCGTGTTTGTTGGGTAAAATCGCTAAACTATGCCCAATATAACGTAAAAATCGCACGTTTGAGTACTTTGGGTGTATACCTAAAAATGAGGGGGGGTAATTCCAGTTACCCCCCAGCGCTTCAGCGCTTTTGCAACAGTCCGCCCAGCATCCCCATCAAGTCACCCGAACTGCCCAAGCCGCCTTCAGGCGCGGCGCCGTGCGGTGTTAGCTTGTCAATCAGGCCTGGCAGCATGGTTGCCAGTGAGCCTGCCGCGTCGCCTTGGCTCATGCCCATTTTGGCGGCCAGGTCAGCTATCGTGCCTTCGCCCAAGGCGCTGGTCATTTGGTCGCCAGTCACGGCGTGGTTGTCGCCGCTGCCGACCCATGACTTGGCCGCATCACCCAGCCCGGCCTGTTGAAACTTGGCCATCAGGCCGCCCAAACCGCCTTGCCCACCGTCATTGCTGAGCATGCCGGTAATGGCTTGCAGCATTTGTGGGTTGCTGGCGACCATGCCTATCAAGCCGCCCAAACCACCCAGGCCAGCTGCGCCACCGGCTGCCGCGCCCGCTTGCTGCTGGCCGCCCATCACCGAACCCAAAACCGAATCAAGTAGACCCATGATGTACCCCTAAAGTAGTGAAAAAACCACCACAAATGTACCCGAAAAGGGCGCAAAACAAGCTTCAAATAGTACGTGCCTGACGTGTCCGTTTGGCCAGCCAGCCCAGCATCACGGCCACCACGCTCATGGGCAGCAATGCGCCCAAGTTCAGCAGCGTCCAGCCCTGGGTGGTGACTAGCACGCCCGATGCAAAAGACGACAGCGCCAGCACCGCAAACACGCAAAAATTCAACGCGCCCTGTGCCTTGTCTTTTTCTTCCGGCCGGTAAGCTGTTAGCGCCAGCGTGGTTGCCCCAGTGAACAGAAAATTCCAGCCCAGCCCAAGTAGAAACAGCGCAGCCAAAAATTGCTCAAACGCAATACCGCTTAACGCAATCGCAATGCACAGCACATTGAGCCCCAGCCCAATCGCCATGATGGGCAGCGCGCCAAAGCGTTTAATTAAATGCCCGGTAAAAAAGCCGGGTGCAAACATGCCAATCACGTGCCATTCCAGCACCCACGCCACACTTGAAAACGGCAGTCCGCAAATTTGCATGGCAATTGGCGTGGCCGACATTAGCAGGTTCATCACGCCGTAGCCCAGCGCCCCTGCACTCGCCGCAATGATGAACACTGGCTGTCGCATGATCTCAAGCAGCGGCCGACCGGTGTTGGCGCGCTGGCCGTCTGCAGCAGCGCTAGTCGACAACTTGGCACCCGGAAAGTTAATAAACGCCATCAGCGCCATCGCCAGCAGTGCCACCACCGCCAGCGCCAGGTAGGCACCCGCAAAGGGCACATCGGTCAGGCTGCGGGTATGCGACGCCAGGTTGGGCCCCAGCACTGCGCCAATCAGCCCGCCCGCCATTACATAAGAAATCGCTTTTTCTTTAAACGACACGTCGGCCAGCTCGGCAGCGGCAAAGCGGTACAAGTGGGCGTTGGCGCTGTAGTAGCCTGCCACCAGCGTGGCGCCCACCAGCAGCCAAAAGTTTTTGCTGTAAGCCGCGTAGTAGCAGGCCAGCGCCGACAGCACGGCAACCGCCAGCCCCATTTGAAACGACGTTCTGCGGCCGAAGCGGGTTTGAGTTTGCGTCACCAGCATGGTCGACAGCGCCCCGCCCACCACATAGCCCATGATGGGCAGCGTTGCCATCCAGCCGAAGGGCGCCAGGTTCAACCCCACCAGCCCGTTAATGGCAATGAAGGTGACGTTGTTGGTTAAAAACAGGCCTTGGCAAACGACCAGTAGCCATAAATTGCGATTCATGGCGAGGATTATCGGCTTAGCTTGCCGCCGTTAAAGGGGGGCGGTCGTCAAGCGTCAAGCGTTCAGTGTGCAACGGCGTGCAGCTGCTTCAGCGCGTCATTTTCAGGCAGCACGTACACCACGCCGTAGCCTTTGCCTAAAACAGGCGCAACCACGGTGTCGTAAAACTGCGGCTCCACCACCACGCAGCCCAGCGTGATGCGGTTGTCGTCTGGCGAGCTGGAAGCCAAGCGCTCGGCGCGCCGTTCGTGCGCGGGGGCCGGCCGCAAGCGGTGTATGGCCAGGCGCGCCGCGTAGTCGACCCACACAATGGCTTCACCCGACAAGTTACGGCCCGGCTCCGACACAAACCGCCCGGCGGGCGTGGTGCGCCTTGCGGGGCTCAAGCTTGCATTCGATGCGCCTACCGGTTGGGTAAGTTCAACATCACCCTGCGCTAGGCCCAGCAGAGCCGGCGCGGCTCCCTGTAAAATGCCCGCACCGTCAAACACAAAAAGCTGCGCGCCTTTTTTGTCGACGATGGCAAACGGCAGGCCCCGATGGTCTTGGGTTTTCATCACGTCGCTGAGGGCAAACTGCACATCGCGCGAGGCGGACAGCCACTGCAAGTTAACGTTTTGCGCCAAAGCTGGTGCTGCACCCAATACGAAAACCGTCAGCGCAGCCAATAGCCGAAATAAAGCAGGAATTTTTCTGTCGGTAAAAGTTTTCACGGGCGTGCAGTGGGCGGGTAGATCGCAAAGCGTTCAAATGCCGCACAAGGCGTATGCGGAAAGTTAACGCGCCCAACTGCAACAACACAACTGCACACGCCAATACACAAATGCTAGTGTCATCTACGCTTTTTAACAACCGGGCAGCTCGACTGTTACTTCTGCCGTTGCGCTTAAACCAACGCTTGTGCGGTGATGCACATCGCGGACAGCCCAGGCCACCCCATGCCAACAAAAACCGCTCGCCTCAGCTAAGCAGCGTAAGCAGCGTAAGCAGCTTTAAAAACCTCGCGCGCAGGTTTGACTTCTGGCAGGACATAAATTACACCTTGGCGCTGGTCAAATGCGGGCTGCAGCACACGCTCAAAAAAAGCAACGGGCAAATTCACGCAGCCATAAGAAATGCGGTTGTCTTCAACGCCAGGGCTGGCCAGCCGCTGCAAACGGCGCTCGGCCTTTTCGTTGGTGCGCACGCGGTGCATAGACACTGCCGCTGCGTAGTCCACCCACACAATGTCTTCGCCGTTTGTGTTGCGGCCTGGCTCGCCGACAAATCGGCCCGCCGGTGTGGTGCGTTCGTGCTCTTGCACGCTGCTGATGGGTTTGCTGCCAATGTCGGGCACAGAATCATCGCCCTTGGCCGCGCCAATCAATACCGGGCTGGCACCGCGCAAAGCGCCTGCCGCATCGAATACAAAAACTTTAGTGTTGAGCTTGTCAAGAATGACAAAAAACATGGCCTGGTTGTCGCGCGAACTCACTACCCAATTGGCCATGTGCCGCACGTCTGGCGACGCGTCTTCAGCACCAAAGTCAACTGCAGCTCGCGGCGTGTTAGCCACTGCAGCCATCGGCGGTGGGCTGGCCAGCCGTGGCTGCGGGGCTGGCCGCAAGGTCGCCCACAACGGAATTGCCAGCGCCGCAACGCCCACCCCAATCAAAGCACCTTGTTTCAAGGCGCTTAACAATTCGGCCCCGCTCCGGCGCGGCTCGGTTGCTTGGGGGGTGGTCGTCACGGCATCAAGCGGCTGGTTAAACCGCTCTAGTTGCGGTCAGCCTGGGCTGGGCGCTCGCCCTGAAACTGGGTCGTTTCAGCCGGCATTGGCGTTGTGCTGGGCGCTGCGCTCGGCGTTTGCATGGTGGTGTTAGGCGCAGCTGGCGTGGCGGGTTGGTTTTGCACGGCCGGGGCTGCTGGGCTCGGCGGGGCTTCGGCCGGTGCAGTCGACTGTGCGTAAGCCATGGTCAGTGCGCCAGCCATGGCAGCGGCAGCGACAGTGGTGGTCAGAATTTTAGAAATATGCATGATGAAACTCCTCATGAATATGCCGCAAACTTCAATGAAACGGCATGTTTGGGTGACCCAAAGTTGAGCCAATGGGCCGGCGGAATTGCCAGCTAACTCAACCTTAACCCCGGTGCGAGGTGTTTTGGGTAGGACAAGCCCCGTCACAAAAAGCAAAAACTGCGGCTTTGCGTCAACCTGCTTTACGTTGCATTTACGAGCGAGCTAGCCGTGCGGCTGTAGTGTCAGCGCGGCAACAATTGCAAGTAAGCCAGTGCCGCCAGCGGCGCGGTTTCAGACCGTAACACGCGCGCGCCCAACGTCATCGGCGCAAAGCCCGCCGCCTGCGCAGCGGCTTCTTCAGCAGCGCTTAAGCCGCCTTCGGGGCCACTGAGCAACGTATGTGCGTCGTTGCTTGCTACCAGCTGCTGTAGCGCCTGTGTGCCCGCTTGCAGCGACAAAAGCAAGCGAGCGTGGCGTGCGGCTGGTGGGTGGTTGCTCAAGGTTTTCAAATACGCACTCAAGCTGGTCGGCGCATGAATCAGCGGCACGCGGCTGCGCCCGCACTGCTCGCAGGCAGCGGTGGCCACAGCGCGCCAGTGAAGTAGTTTTTTCTCAAGCCGCTCACCGGAAAGGCGCAGCACGCTTCGCTCAGTCATGAGTGGCGCAATGCTGGTCACACCCAGCTCAGTGGCTTTTTCAACCAGCCAGTCCATGCGGTCGTTGGCGGGCATGCCCACAGCCAGGTGCACAGGCCGAGCCGCCTCAGCGTGCGTTTTTATAAAGCCCGCCACCACCACGCTGACGTTGCTGCGTCCCATGGCATGCACTACTGCGCTGTATTCACCTTCTTCGCTGGCGTCACCGCCCAAGCCGTTGAACAGCGTTAGCGCATCTCCCGGCTGCAGGCGAAGCACCTGCACGTGGCGGGCGCTAGATGCCTCCAGCTCAATCGTGCTGCCGGGCGTTAAGAGTTGGGGGGTAAAAAAGCGGGGCATTGAATTTGGCGCAAACCAGTCGCTATAAGTGTTATAGCTGCTCGCGCCCGTATTTATTGGGCTAGACGGCTAAAAGAGGGTTAAAAAGGATCAAAAAAGGGCTAAAAAACACTAAATTATTGCCCCCCAAAGTTACTCTTTAATGATGGTGGCCGTGCGCGCCGTGCACGTGCTGGTGGGCTATTTCTTCTTCAGACGCCTCGCGCACGTCAAGCACTTTAATGTTGAACGCCAGCGCCTTGCCGGCCAGCGGGTGGTTGCCGTCAAGCAGCACCGTGTCGCCTTTAATTTTCATGACGTTAAACACCGTCATGTGGCCGTCGTCGCCGCGCCCTTCCAGTTGGCCGCCTACCTTCACGCCCGGCGGAAATTGTGTTTTAGGCAGCGACCGCAGCAAGGCGTCGTCGCGTTCGCCAAAGGCATCAGCGGCGGCGAGCGTTAGTGCCAGCGTGTAACCTGCTGCTTGCCCATCGAGTGCGGCTTCAATTTTTTCCAGCGTGTTGCCGTAGCCGCCATGCAGGTACACGCTGGGCTGCTTGCCATCTTCAATGACTTTGCCCGCAGCGTCGGTGACTTTTAGCTGAAGGGTAACGGCGGTATTTTTTGCAATTTTCATAACAGGGGCGAAACAGTAAGGGGTTAAAAAACTTGGCTCAGAACTCGTCAAAAATCGAAAAAAAGGCTCAAAATGAGTGCCTAATCGGCCTCTAGGCTAATAAATACGGGCGCGAGCAGCTATTGTATTAATAGTGTTTGGCGTACCTTGCGGCACCCATCTACTGGCCTAATTATCGCCAGCTCAAGCGGTACACGCCTGCAGCGTCTTGCCTGCCAGTTGCGGCTTCAAACCATCCAGCTGGTTGCGCAGCGCGGCGTTAACAACCGGCAGCTTCAGGCGCTGGCCACGCAGCTCAGCACGCTCTTGCTTGACCTTTGCCGTTTTTACGCCGCGCCGTGACACCAGCGACAGCTCGGCATTGGCCTCTATCTCAGTAGGGTAGGCGCCCAGCGACAGGCCCGGCGCAAGCGGCGCGCCGCTGACCAGTTCAGACGCCACACCGAGCCCGCGCAATTCGTTTTTCTTTTTAGCGGCGGCATCGCTGTCGGCGTAGCGGCCCATGTACACAATCCAGCGGGCGGGCTCTACCGCGGTTTCAAGCGCCCAGCTGCCCGCGGGCAAAGCGATAGACAGCGCTGCCGCAAGCTTTTCGCTTTGCGCGTCGCTGTAGACGCCGGTCTGCAAGCATTCGGCTGCCGATTCAGCGGGGGCCAGCACGGCGGGCGGGCTGGCGGCGCGCGCCTCGGTCAATGTACTTACGCGCATGGCTTCAGGCCGAATCTGCTGGGCCAGCCGCTGCGGCTCAGACTGGGTAACGGGCGCAAAGCCGTAAGCGGCCAGGTAGCCACGGCTCCACGCAAAGTAAAGTGCATTGGCCAGCACCAGCAGCATGACGATAAACCTCAGCATGCAGGCGCATCCCCCGGGGCAGCAGCGACGCTCGGCCGGGCGGGCCGTACCGACACTTCAGCCGCGGCAACTATCACCATGCCGCTTTCGGTTTGCACTTTCAGTGCGCCGTCAATCGTTACGCCGTGCGCTACGCCGTGCCCGCCGTCAGACAAGTCAACGCTGCGCCCAGCCAGCACATCGCGCTGGGCAAAGCGGGCCTGAAAAGGCTCAAACCCAAACAGCGCAAACGACTGCACGGCTTGCACCAGCGGCGGCACTACGCGCAGCAACACGTCAGCGGCGCCAGCCAACGGCAACAGTTGCTGAAGGTGGCCCGGCGGCACAGCCGCAGCGGCCGTAGATTTACCCGGCGGCATTTGCACCGGCCGAATATTAATGCCCACGCCAATCACGGCATAGCGCATGCCTTCCCATACGGCGGTTTCAATCAGCACGCCAGCCAGCTTGCTTTCAGTTCCCGGCGGCCCCGCCAGCCACAAGTCGTTCGGCCATTTCAGGCCGATATGCAGTGCGCTTGCACCTTCGCCAGCGGCTGCCGCGCCGCTGTCTTGGTTGCCGTCCAAACTTTCAGCCAGGCTAACGCCCACTGCCAGCGACAAACCCGACCACGCGGCTGGCGACAACATCATGCCGAGCGAAAACGTCAAACTGTCGCCCCGCACGCTGTGCCACTGCCGGCCCACTCTGCCGCGCCCAGCGGTTTGCTGCTCTGCCACCAGCAGCGTGGGCGCCAGCTGGCCCGCTTTAAAGCGCCGCATCAGCTCTGAATTGGTTGAGTCGACTTCCAGCAGCGCCTCGCAGGTAAAGCCCGGCAAGTCGGGTTCTATTGCGCGCCGCAGGTCATTTAATGGCCAGGTGATGCGCGGCAGGGCTTCTGGGCGCGCGGCTAGTGGGCTGGGTTTTTGCGGCAAGGCTTAGTCCCCTTTGCGTATCGACTTTTTTGTTTTGGCTGGTTTGGCTTTTACGGCCTTGGCGGCCTTGGCGGTAGTGCTGCTTTGCGCGGATGCAGCTTCTTTTGCCTGCGCCTTAGCCTTCGCTTTCACCACCGCTCTGGCGCTGGCTTTGACATCGGCCAAAGCCTTGGCTTCTTTGCCCTTGAGCTTTTCTTTGCGTGCCAGCAGCGTGCCCCGGCATTTTTTGGCACCGCACCAGCATGGGTATTCGGCCAGCAGTTTGGGCGTGTATTTGGCGTCAATGATCAGGCCGTAGTCATAAAACAGCTCTTCGCCGGCCTCAATGTTGCGCAGCGCTTTGATAAACACGCGGCCTTTTTCCTCATCAGCTTCGCAGTTGGGTTTGCAGGAATGGTTGATCCAGCGCGACGAATTGCCGCCATGCTTGGCGTCAATCACATGCTTGGCATCAATGTGAAAGTAAAACGTGTGGTTAGGCTCTTTTGGGTCGTGCGGGTGGCGGCGCAGCGCCTGTTTCCAGTTGATGATTTCGCCGACGTACTCAATTAAGGTTTCGCCTTCGGCCAGGTCGCACAGTGCAAACACACCTTTGCCGTGCACGCCCGAGCGGCGGGTTTGTATGCGCCGCGCGTCAAGTGCGCTAGAGGCCTTGTGTCGGCCGGAAATCTGGTTTTTTAACACGACGAATTGCCTCTAAATTTTTTTGATGTATCGTTAATTCATGCGTGTGCGTGCGTGCGCGCACGAAGTAACGGATTGTAGTGAGCTATTTTTCACTTACAAAGCGCGCCGGTCTAAAGGTATAAAAGTATTTATGAAAACCCTCGTCATCGCTGAAAAACCCTCTGTCGCGCAAGACATCGTGCGCGCCATGACGCCGAGCGTGGGCAAGTTTGAAAAGCACGACGAGTATTTTGAATCTGACGACTGGGTAGTGACATCGGCAGTTGGCCATTTGGTTGAAATTCAGGCGCCTGAAGAGTTTGACGTCAAGCGCGGCAAGTGGAGTTTTGCCAACCTGCCCGTGCTGCCGCCGTACTTTGATTTAAAGCCGATGGACAAAACCAAAACGCGGCTGAACGCCATCGTCAAGCTGACCAAACGCAAAGACGTCGACAAAATCGTCAACGCCTGCGATGCGGGCCGCGAGGGCGAACTGATTTTCAGGCTCATTCAGCAGTACGCCAAAAGCAAGCACCCGGTCAAACGCCTGTGGCTGCAGTCAATGACACCCGCCGCTATTCGCGATGGTTTTGACACGCTGCGCACTGAAAAGCAAATGCAGGGCTTGGCCGATGCCGCACGTTCACGCTCTGAGGCCGACTGGATGGTCGGCATCAACGGCACGCGCGCCATGACGGCGTTTAACTCGCGCGACGGCGGTTTCTTTTTAACCACGGTGGGCCGTGTGCAAACGCCGACGCTCAGCGTGGTGGTCGAGCGTGAAGAGAAAATCCGCAAGTTCATCAGCCGTGATTACTGGGAAATCCACGCCTCGTTTCTAGCCGAAGCAGGCGAGTACCCCGGCAAGTGGTTTGACCCGAAGTGGAAAAAAAGCGCGGCTAACGCTGAAAATGCCGAGCCTGATGCAGAGCTAAAAGCCGACCGCGTCTGGTCGCAGCGCGAAGCTATCGCCATCGCCGAAGCCGTGCGCGGCAAAGCTGCCACCGTCACTTAAGAAAGCAAACCCACCAGCTCAGCTGCAGGCCAGCTGTTTGACTTGACGTCGCTGCAGCGCGAGGCCAACGGCAAGTTCGGCTTTTCAGCCAAAACCACGCTGCAAATTGCGCAAAGCCTGTACGAGCGCCACAAGGCCCTGACCTATCCGCGAACCGACTCCCGCGCGCTGCCTGAAGACTATTTGCCGGTCGTTAAAAAG
>JANOWB010000188.1:0-2623 GCA_031417695.1 Polaromonas sp. | reverse complement strand
CTTTGAGGCGGTAGCGTGCACCCAACGGCTCAGCCTCAAAGTCTTCGCCATCTGGCACAGCTCGCGTGGTCACGTCGCTCAGTGACGAGCCCGCCTGCGGTTCGCTCAAACACATCGTGCCTGAAAAGCGACCTGAAAATTCGTTCTTGGCGAACACCTCTTTTTGCAAATCAGTGCCATGCACCATCAGTAAATTGGCGTTTCCGGTGGTGAGCATGCCAGAGCCAATACTTACCGATGCCATTGCAAAAAAAGCATTGGCAGCGGCTTCCACCGTGTACGGCAACTGCATGCCGCCCATCCCGTAGTCTTGCGCCGCACTCAGCATGCCGGACTCGGCATAGGCCTTGTTAGCGTCATGCGTAGCCTGCGGCAAGATAACTTTTTCACCGTCAAAATGCGGCTCTTGGGTGTCTACCAAGCGGTTAAACGGCGCGTACTTTTCACGCGCAATGCGCTCGCAGGTGTCAAACACTGCGTCAAAGGTTTCGCGTGAATGGTCTGAGAAGCGTGCGCGCTGGTTTAGCGACTCGGCTTGCAGCCAGTCGTAAAGCAAAAAATCAAGTGTGGAGCGCAAGTTCATGGGCAATAGCGTTGTAGCTGAAAGTTAAAAAGGGTCGGTCTGCAAATTGTTCGCAGGCTCGACCCCTAGTGGCATCAGTGCACAGAAAACAATGGTTATAGAACCTCAAAAATTCCCGCCGCGCCCATCCCGCCACCAATACACATCGTCACGCAAACCCGCTTGGCTCCACGGCGTTTGCCTTCAATTAAGGCGTGACCCGTCAAGCGTTGACCTGTTACGCCATACGGGTGGCCCACGGCAATCGCGCCACCGTTGACATTGAGTTTGTCCATAGCAATTCCCAACTTGTCAGCGCAGTACAGCACCTGCACGGCGAAAGCTTCGTTCAGTTCCCACAGGTCAATATCGTCGATTTTCAAACCTAGCTTGGCCAGCACCTTGGGGATGGCAAATACTGGGCCAATGCCCATTTCGTCTGGCTCGCAGCCTGCTACGGAAAAACCTAAAAAGCGCCCCAGAGGTTTTAATCCTTTGCGCTCGGCGACTGTCTCGCTCATGATCACGACTGCACCGCCGCCGTCTGAAAACTGGCTGGCATTGCCTGCCGCAATCACGCCGCCGGGGATGGCTGGCTTGATGCCGCTGATGCCTTCTTTGGTCGTGCCTGCGCGAATGCCTTCGTCGTTGCTGACGGTGACTTGCTTGGTGGTCAGGCCCATGACCGGGTCAGCAACGCCCATGGTGACGGTAATCGGTGCGATTTCATCGACATATAAGCCTGCGGCCAGCGCTGCCGTGGCTTTTTGCTGGCTCATGGCGCCGTATTCGTCCATGCGCTCACGGGCGATGTTGTAGCGCTTGGCCACCTGCTCGGCGGTTTGCAGCATGTTCCAGTAAATTTCCGGCTTGTTTTTGGCCAGCCAAGAATCGGCCAGCATGTGGGTGTTCATTTCTTGCTGAACGCATGAAATGCTTTCAACACCGCCCGCCACATAAATATCAGCCTCGCCAGCAATCACGCGCTGCGCAGCAAGCGCAATGGTTTGCAGGCCTGATGAGCAGAAACGGTTCACGGTCATGCCCGACACATTGACCGGGCAGCCTGCGCGCAAAGCCACCTGGCGGGCGATGTTGGCACCGGTGGCGCCCTCGGGGTTGGCGCAGCCCATGATGACGTCGTCAACCTCGCCAGCTTCAATGCCAGCGCGCTTGATGGCGTGCTCAACGGCGTGGCCACCCAGCGTGGCACCGTGCGTCATGTTGAAAGAGCCCTTCCAGCTTTTGGCCAAAGGGGTGCGAGCGGTGGAAACGATTACGGCTGAAGTCATGGTGGATTCCTTAAATTTTTAATTGCTTAATTGAAGGTTTTGCCTTCAGCGACCAAGCGAGCCAGCAGCGGCGCGGGCTTCCAGAAAGCAGCGTCGTCCAGCGGGTTCTGCGCAAAGCGATTCATGGCTTGCACCACATTGAACAGGCCCACTTCATCGGCGTAGTTCATCGGGCCGCCGCGGTAGTTGGGGAACCCATAGCCCATCAAGTACACCATGTCGATGTCGCTGGCTTTGGAGGCAATGCCTTCTTCCAAAATATGCGCGGCCTCATTGACCAATGAATACACCAGGCGCTGCACGATTTCTTCGTCTGACACCTTGCGCGGCGTGATGCCGAGTGACTTGCGGTGTTCTTCAATCATGGTCACGACTTCTGCGTTCGGAATCGCGTCGCGTTTGCCGGGAATGTAGTCGTACCATCCAGCGCCAGTTTTTTGGCCAAAGCGGCCTTTTTCACATAGCAAGTCAGCGGTTTTGCTGTACTTCATGTCTGGCTTTTCCAGGTAGCGGCGCTTGCGAATGGCAAAGCCAATGTCGTTGCCCGCCAGGTCACCCATACGGAACGGGCCCATGGCAAAGCCGAACTTTTCAATGGCTTTGTCGACCTGTGCAGGCGTGCAGCCCTCGTCCAGCAAAAAGCCACCTTGGCGGCCGTACTGCTCAATCATGCGGTTACCGATAAAGCCGTCACACACGCCAGAAACGACGGACGTTTTACGAATCTTTTTACCCAGCGCCATCACCGTAGCCAGCACGTCTTTGCCGG
>JANOWB010000187.1:0-4440 GCA_031417695.1 Polaromonas sp. | reverse complement strand
GAATTTACGTGGGGTGTACGCGGCAGCTGGGTCGCCACGGGTGGAGAGGTAATTCATTTAGGGGGTGATCAATTCAACATCAGGAAAATAGGTTGCAAAGCGCTGTGGGTCTCTGGTCAATAGAGGGCAAGACAAAACTTGCGCGTGCGCACCAATGAAAAAGTCAGGCAAGGCGGTTTTAAACTGCCCTTTGTTTTGTCTGTAGCGCTTGAATGCATCAGCAGCCAGATAGGCAGCTTCCATCGGTATTTCTTTGACTTGAAGGCGACCGCGCTTAATCGCGGCGCTCACGTCTTGCTGCGTGGCAAATGAGCCTGAAACTTCAGCATAAACAATTGCATTGATGCACAATCCGCGTGGTAGCGCCTGGCTGACCTGCGCGATTGACCAAGACTTCCATTGGGCATCGTCGTTGAAGATATCGATTAAAACGCAACTGTCGACAAAGATCATCGCATTGAGTCTTCGCCACGGGTTTCGCGCATGATTTCAGCAGTCGGCTGCCTGCGAATGCCGATCCCGACCATGGCCAAGAAAGGATTGTCTTCAGCTGGTTTGCTGGCCGCAGTCATACGAACGCTGCCGTCCGGCAACGGCTCGTAATCTATTGACTGACCAGGCACAAGGTGCATATGCTGACGAATAGCTTTGGGCACAGTGACTTGGCTCTTAACAGTAAGTGCATAGCTCATACAAACTCCTGAGTGCAAATAAGTAATACTTTAATCGGTATTACTTATTGTATTGCAATGAACCCCATCGTGCAGCGCGCATTGCTGTGGCCGCACCATCAAAAAGTTTGGTAAACGATCAAATCGAGGTAGGCGCGCGAACCTATCATGGCCAAAAATCCGAAAAATAAAATCAACCAGTGAAGCGGCTTGCGTTCGATGTTGTCGGTGTAGTCGAGCGCTGCAAACCATGCCCAAGCCATTAAAAACATGCCCGCCACATTGGCGAACCAGTGCGGCCAGCTGAGCTGCGGCAGCAGCACAAACCCGACCATCACCATGTACAAAAAAGCCAGCTCCCAAGCGCGGGTGCCGACAAAGCTGAGCCTGAGCAGCGCTGCCAGCGTCATGGCGGCGACTATGGTGGGCATGCTCGTTTTCGCTCATCCTGTTGGCTGGTCAGCGTGTCAAGCCAGCTCTTCCTTGCGAATCCGGACAATCGGCGCGAGCACAGTTTTCAAAGCCTGCATCTGGCTAAGCGCGTCATTCATCTTGGCCTCAACACAGTCGTGGGTGAGGATGATGAGGTCGGTTTGCGTAGCGCCCTCGCCGCCGACTTCATCGGCCTCGCGCTGCAGCACTGCATCAATGCTGATGCCTGCCTTGGCCAAAATACTGGTGACATTGGCCAGCACACCAGCTTCATCAGCCACATTCAGGCGCAGGTAATAGCTGGTCACAACTTCGCCCATGCCAAGAACTGGCGTGTTGCTCATCGCGTCTGGCTGAAAGGCCAGGTGCGGCACGCGATGAAAAGTGTCGGCGCTGTGCAGGCGGGCAATATCAATTAAATCGGCAATCACGGCACTGGCAGTTGGCTCGCTGCCAGCACCCTTGCCGTAATACAGCGTGGTGCCAACTGCATCGCCATGCACCATCACCGCATTCATGGCGCCTTCTACGTTAGCAATCAGGCGCTTGTTGGGCACCAGTGTGGGGTGCACGCGCAGCTCAATGCCTTTGTCTGTTTTCTTCGTAATGCCTAAGAGCTTGATGCGGTAGCCGAGTTGCTCGGCGTACTTGATGTCGGTGGCGCTTAAGCGGGTGATGCCCTCAACATAAGCTTTGTCAAACTGCACAGGCACGCCGAATGCCATGGCAGACATGAGAGCGGCCTTGTGCGCGGCGTCAACGCCTTCAATGTCAAAAGTAGGGTCGGCTTCAGCGTAGCCCAGCGCCTGCGCTTGGCTTAACACCACGTCAAAGTTCAAGCCTTTGTCGCGCATCTCGCTCAAGATGAAATTGGTCGTGCCATTGATGATGCCGGCGATCCATTGAATGCGGTTGGCGCTCAAACCCTCGCGCAGTGACTTGATGATGGGTATGCCGCCAGCTACCGCTGCTTCAAACATCACCATCACGCCTTTGCGGCTGGCGGCTGCAAAAATTTCTGTGCCATGTACGGCCAGCAGCGCTTTGTTAGCGGTAACCACGTGCTTACCCGCCTCGATGGCCTCAAGCATTAACTGCTTGGCGATGCCGTAGCCGCCGATGAGCTCGATGACGACGTCAATGTCGGGGTTGGCAATCACGGCGCGTGCGTCGTTGACCACTTTGACGCTTGAGCCCACAGCGGCTTGGGCACGCGTGGTGTCCAGGTCTGCCACCATGGCAATTTCAATGCCCCGCCCAGCGCGGCGAACAATCTCACTCTGGTTACGCTGCAGCACGTTGAACACGCCGCTGCCTACAGTGCCAATGCCTAGAAGACCTACTTGAATCGATTTCATATGCTTTTTAATTGTCAAAACGGGTGTAACAGGGTCATGAAGCCAATAAACTTAGGCGCGAGCAGCTACTAACTTAATAGCAGGGCTATTGCCCGCTTTTACGGCCGGTTTGCCTGAGCGGTTGCGGTAGCCTTCCAAAAACTTGGCGATGCGGCCAATCGCTTCACGCAAGTCGTCTTCATGCGGCAAAAACACAATACGGAAATGGTCCGGATCAGGCCAGTTAAATCCTGTGCCTTGCACCAGCATCACGCGGGTTTCTCTCAAGAGTTCAAGAAAAAACTGGCGGTCGTCATTGATCGGGTACATCACCGGGTCGAGTTTTGGAAACATGTACAAAGCAGCCACAGGCTTGACGCAAGTCACGCCCGGTATAGCCGTAATCAGCTCATACGCCAAGTCACGCTGGCGGCGCAGCCTGCCGCCTTCGCAGGTCAAGTCATTGATGCTCTGGTAGCCGCCGAGTGCAGTTTGAATCGCCCATTGGCCGGGCACGTTGGAGCACAGCTTCATGTTGCTCAGCATGTTCAGGCCTTCGATGTAGTCGCTGGCCGCGCGCTTGTCACCCGACACCACCATCCAGCCTGCCCGGTAACCGCAGCTGCGGTAGCTTTTGCTCAGTGAATTAAAGGTCAGCGTTAGCACGTCAGTTGAAAGAGAAGCAATGGCTGTGTGCTTGGCGCCTTCGTAAAGCACCTTGTCGTACACCTCGTCAGCCAGAATCACCAAGCCGTGTTCACGCGCCAACGCAACGATGCCTTTGAGCAAGTCATCAGAGTACAAAACGCCCGTCGGGTTGTTGGGGTTGATCACCACAATCGCTTTGGTGCGCGGCGTGATTTTGGCGCGAATGTCTGCCAGGTTGGGCATCCAGCCGCTGGCCTCATCGCACAGGTAGTGCACTGGCGTGCCACCAGACAGTGAGGTGGCGGCGGTCCACAGCGGGTAGTCTGGCATGGGCAGCAGCAACTCGTCCCCGTTGTCTAGCAGCGCGTTGGTAGCCATAGTGATCAGCTCGCTTGCGCCATTGCCCAGGTAAATATCGTCAAGCGTGACACCACTGATGCCCTGCTTTTGCGTCTCGTGCATCACCGCTTTGCGCGCCGCAAAAATGCCTTTGCTGTCTGAATAACCCGCCGAATTGGGCAGGTTGCGAATCATGTCTTGCTGAATTTCTTCAGGCGCATCAAAACCAAACACCGCCAAATTGCCCAGGTTGAGCTTGATGATTTTTTGGCCTTCGTCTTCCATCTGCCGCGCCGCGTCCATGATCGGGCCGCGAATGTCGTACAGCACGTTGGCCAGCTTGGCAGATTTGGTAATGGGTTTCACGGCGAATTCCTTCAAACAATTTCCCTGAGCGGAACCTATAATTTGACCACATAAACGCCCCGTAAATGCTTTTGCCCAACAGCAGTTGCCTCGCCAAACGCCATGAAACTTCAACCCGACAAAACCAACGTGCAGTCCATACTCGGCTATGGCCCTGGCTGGGTTGGGCTGGGGCACAACGGTGTGGCCGAAAAGATCGAACACAGCGTGGTGATTGGCTCCGGCGGAGAAAAATTTGACTGGAATTGCGCCCGTTTCGAAGACCTGAGCGAAGCGCACTTCACGCAGCTCGCCGCTACGCAGCCTGAACTCATCATTTTTGGCAGCGGCAGCCGCATCCGGTTTGTGCCGCCCGCCCTGCTGCGCGGGCTGATGCAACAACGAATCGGCATTGAAACCATGGACACGCTGGCGGCCTGCCGCACTTACAACGTGCTGGCGGGTGAGGGTCGGCGGGTAATCGCCGCCCTGCTGATTGACGCCAGCACGGGCTAACCCCGCTTAAGTCGCTGTGGGCTTTGAGGGTAAAATACAGGGTTGCGCAAATTGGCATGGGTTAGCCCAGCAAGGCAGCAGACAACCAACTTATTCGTCAGGGTCCAATCAGCATGGCAGTCGTCGTCAATAAACTCCTCCCCGAATTTGAA
>JANOWB010000186.1:0-12336 GCA_031417695.1 Polaromonas sp. | reverse complement strand
CCCCATAGAACCCGGTAAGCCCATGAATGACGCAGACTGGCCACAACTGCATATAGGCTTTGAGGGCGGCATGGCAAAGCCTGCAAACGTTGACAGTAAAGACCGGCTGCTCGGCATCAACCTGCCGGACAAGGCACGTGGTGGTCCGGTTTTTAACGCTGGGGGGCAATGGATTGGCGTGGCCGTTCAGGCTGATTCAGCTCAAGGCGATTTTTTAGTCACTACTGCGCAACTGGCCAAAGCCATCGGCGCTAACGCCAGCAAGTTTGGGCTGGTGTCGCGCCCTTCAGCGCCGACGGCAGGCGTTCTGGCCGGTGCCGCACCGGCAATGGCTGCAGACCGAATCTACGAAGCCGGTCTAAAAACCGCGTTGCAGGTGATTACCAGCCGCTGACCTGCGAGCCTGCGGGCGTTGGCGGTGGCAATTAAATTACGCGCCAGCCAGGTTAGTGCGCCGAACCCGCTGCACATTCAGTGCGCTAACAATCAGCACCCCTTGCAGTAACGCCAAACCAAGCAACACGCTGCGGTATTGCCCGTTATCCATCATCAAACCAAACAGCAAAGGCGCTGTGGCCTGGCCAATGTCGAGCCCGGCGTACACCACCCCATACACCCGGCCCGTGGCGTTGGCCGGTGTTGAGCGCTTGACCAGCAAGTCACGCGACGGCCCCGCTATGCCTGACGCAAAACCCATTGCACCAAACAGCGCCGGCACCATCCACGGCCCCATGCCGCCAAACTGCCCAAACGCCAACAGCACCGCTAAAGCCGCTGCAGCGCTGAAAGCCATGGCAACAATCCGTTCGCAGCGCGACGGGTCGGCCGCCAAAAAGCCGCCCAGCACCATACCACCCGCGCTCAGCAACATGTAAATCGTCAGGCAAGTAGCAACCAGGGCAAGGGGCACGTTGTGCAACTGACGCGCTGCTTCTGGCGCAAACGCTTGCACCACACTTAATGCTGCGGCATACCAAAAAAAGAAAGAAAAGCACATCCACACCGCCGGAATTCGTAAAAACGTAAAGCTACCGTCGGCTGGCTGATTGCCCTTGCTGCTAGGAGCCTCGGGCAGTTGCAGTTTGCGGCCGTTCAGCACCAACAGCACCAGCACCGCAAACGCCAGCACGCCCGCAGCCGCCACCGCAACGCGCCATGAATACGCATAGGCAATCGGCACCATCAATGCGGGCGCTAGCGCCCAGCCCAGGCTGCCCGTAATGCCGTGCACGCTGTAAGCATGGCCGAGCCGGTGGCTGCTGATCTTGCGGTTAAGCAGCGTGTAGTCCACCGGGTGGAAAACACCATTACCCGCCCCCGCCACCACAGCAAACGCCGCCATCATCCAGTAACTCGTGCTGGCAGCGTAGCCAAATGCAGCTATGCCTAAAAGCGTCAGGCCAGCAAACAAAATAGGGCGCGGGCCGAACCGGTCAACCCAAAAGCCCGACGCCGCTTGCACAGCGCAAGACACCACAAAAAACAGCGTCAGTAAAAAAGCAAGTTCGGTGTAGCTCACGCCAAACTCAATTTTCAGCAACGGGAACAGCGGCGCCAAAATCAGCTGGCTGAAGTGGCTGATTAAATGGGCGATACCCACGAGGCCCATCATTTCAGCGTCGGGACGCAGTGGCCTTTGTGTGGGTTGATGAGGGGGAGCGGGGAAAACGACGGACATGGTTTATCGTAATTCAACTGCCGTCAAAACACATGAGCAGGCGGCACAATAACTCTATTGATACCGTTCCCGCCAAAAAGTAATATGCCGCCAACCCGCCCTGAACCCTCTAGCCCCGCCTTGCGCAACCAGCCCGCGACATCCATTCAAGGCAAATTCGTTACAGGCTCAACCCTCAAGCACGTTATCGGCATGACGGTGTCCGGCTCGGTCGGGTTGATTGCTGTGTTTGCAGTTGACTTGCTGAACCTGTTTTATATCTCCTTGCTCGGTCAAAAAGAATTGGCCGCAGCCGTGGGTTACGCGGGCACGCTGCTGTTTTTTGTGGTGTCACTTTCAATCGGCTTGGCGATTGCGGTAAGCGCCCTCACCTCCCGCGCGTTAGGCCGGGGCGACCGCGACCAGGCCAAGCACATGGCCGGTGCGTCGCTGGTATTGATGGTCGGCAGCATGGCGCTGGGCTCGCTGGCGATCTACCCGTTGGTTGGCCAATTGCTCGGCCTTTTGGGCGCCACTGGTGTCACCGCGGAGCTGGCGCTGCGCTTCACGCACTGGGTGCTGCCGTCTGCGCCGCTGCTGGGCGCGGGCATGTGCATCAGCGCGCTGCTGCGGGCATTGGGCGACGGCAAGCGGGCCATGTATGTGACGCTGAGCGCAGCGGCGGCTGTGGCGGTGCTCGACCCCTTGTTTATTTTTGGCTTTGGTTTAGGGCTGGACGGCGCGGCGCTGGCCACCGGCACTGCGCGTGTAGTGATGGTGTGCGTTGGGCTATACGGCTTGGTACGCGTGCATCACTTGCTCGCTTGGCCCACGCAGGCCGAGCTATTAACCACAGCCAAACCGTTTTTCGCCATTGGCCTGCCATCAATATTGACGCAAGTGGCCACGCCGGTGGGCAACGCTTTTGTCACCGCTGCCATTGCGCCGTTTGGCGACAGCGCTGTTGCTGGCTGGGCAATTGTGGGGCGCATTATTCCGGTGGCGTTTGCTGCGCTGTATGGCTTGTCTGGTGCGGTGGGGCCGATTTTGGGGCAAAACCTGGGCGCTGGGCGATACGACCGGCTGCGCTCCACCATGATGGACAGCTTGAAAGTGGTGGTGGTGTACGTGGTGGCGGTGTGGCTGCTGATGGCGCTTTTCAGCGGCCTGATAGCCGATGCTTTTGGCGCCACCGGCGAGGGCCGGGAAGTCATCGTGTTTTTCTGCCAGTTTGTAGCCGCCAGCTTTGTATTTAACGGCGCGGTGTTTGTGGCCAATGCAGCGTTTAACAACCTGGGCTTTGTGCTGTATTCCACCGCGCTGAACTGGGGCCGCGCAACGCTAGGCGTAGCGCCTTTCATTTGGCTGGGTGGCCAGTGGTACGGCATAAAAGGCGTGCTGGCTGGCTACGGTTTGGGCGTGGTGCTGTTTGGGGTGGTGGGTGTGTGGGGCTGCTTTAGGGTGCTGAAAACACTGGAGCAGCGGGCAAAAGTTGTTGGCTAGATGCTATTTATTCAGTAGCTGCTCGCGCTTGAATTTATTGGCTAAAACCTATTTTTGATGCTGATTTTGATTGCTTTTAGCCAATTTTACTAACCAGCAGCCATGTGCTCACACTACCTAGCCGTCACCGCACTGGCGCGTTTTGAACGTCACTTTCGCGCCGCGTACCCCACGGGCAGCACGCCTGGTGACATGTGGCCCACTTACCCGGCTGCGGTGGTGTTGGGTGGCCTGAACGAACGCCAATCCATCACTGCCCGTTGGGGCTTGATAGCGGCGTCAACCCGCGCGTTTAACCCCAAACTGTCAACGTTTAATGCTCGAAGTGAAAGCATAGCCACGTCTCCCACCTTCAGCGGCGCGTGGGCAAAAGGCCAGCGCTGCATTGTCCCGGCAGAGTCGATTTACGAGCCCGACTGGCGCAGTGGCCGCCATGTGCCAACCCGCCTGCAGCGCGCCGACGGCCAGCCAATGGGAATTGCCGGGCTGTGGGACTGCTGGACGGCACCCACCGGTGAAGTGACGATGAGTTTCACCATGCTCACCATCAACGCCGCCGCCCACCCGCTGATGCAGCACATGCACAAGCCGCAAGACGAAAAACGCATGGTGGTTGTCTTGCAAGAAAGCGACTACGACGAGTGGCTGAACTCCAGGCCCTGCGCCACTTTGACGGGCGCTGCGCACCTCTTGCAGCCCTACGCTGCGGAAAAATTGGTGGCCATCAGCGAACCCAGCCAAGCCACGCTTGACAACCCTGCGTTGTTTTAGCGGCTGCAATACGGCTCTAAACGCTATCTAAATAAGAGCTGTTCGCGCCCGTATTTATTGGGCTACAGGCCTATTTGCATCTGTTTTAAGCGCTTTTTAAGGCTTCTTAAGGCTTTTTTTACGGATTCAACCACTGCATCGCGCAGCTGCTTTCCGGCGAGTCACCCACCCAACTAAACGCCGCGCGGCGCTGGCCACGCGTGTGCAAGTGCAGCCATTCAAGCCGCTGCACGGCAACTTGCAGCACCGCAAAATGCGGCTCGGCCACTTGCAGCTCGGCAAGCTCGGGCTCGCGCCCTTCGACTTGCGGCGGCAGCCCGCTGGTTGGCTGGGGGCTGATGCCGCCCGGCTGCGCGCCTAGGTAGCAGCGCAGCGATGAGGGGCGTGAGGCCACCCAACGCTGGTGGCTCAAGGCATCGTTGGCATGCACGCTGGCCGTACCGCTTATGCGCAGCTGAGCTTTACGCGCGGCATCATAAAAAGTCAGCGACACCCGGTTGTCGCTGGCCAGCTCAGGCAGCTTGGCGCTGCGCGTGTCGGTGTGAAAAGTTAGCACCCGCGCCTGCGCATCAGCAGCCCGCAGCACCAACACCCGCGCCTGCGGGCCGTCTGCGCTGTGCGTGGCCAACACAGGTGTGTGAAAAGCCGAGCGACGGTCTTGCACGCCCCGGCCGATCATTTGCCAGGCAAACTTCAAAGTGGCGGCCAGGTCGTTGTGGTGGTCCCGGAAAGGCTCGTCGGCTCGTTCCGTCGGTTGCTGCTGGGGGAATTCGGTTTGCATGGGTTGAGTTTAAAGGGCTGGCCGTGTTTGAATTGATTGGCGGTGCAATGCACTTTTTCCTACAAGCAGCTGGGTGAATTGCCGCTGGTAAAACCAGTCAACGGCTTATGTAATAAGTAGCATGCCGCAATCGTTTCAAGCAAGCCTGCCTTCGTTTGTATTTGCACGGCTGTCAAACATCTGGCATTGGCTAGACGCCGTACTGGCCCCCGCCGCCATGCCGCCAGGGGCACAACCTGATGAGCACGGCCTGCAGGCCAGCGCAGTCCGCATACCGACAGCTGTTGGCCTGCAGTTGTTTGGCTGGTACGCCGCATCTACCCTGCCCGGCCCACGCCCAGCCGCCGTGCTGCTACACGGCTGGGGCGGCAACGCCAGCAACTTGCTGCCTGCGGCTATTACGCTGCATGAAGCCGGTTACGCCGTGCTGCTGGTTGAAGCCCGCAACCACGGCCGCAGCGACCATGAAGGCCATTCGTCCCTGCCCCGCTTTGCTGAAGATTTAGACAGCGGCATTGACTGGCTGGCCGCGCAACCCGGGGTAGACGCAGGCGCACTGGTGGCCATGGGCCATTCAGTCGGCGCGGCGGCCGCGCTGCTGTCAGCGTCACGCCGCAGCGACTTGGCTGCCGTTGTCAGCGTGTCCAGCTTTGCACACCCTGAGCAGTTAATGCAGCGCTGGCTGGCCGAGCGGCGCGTGCCGTACTGGCCGCTGGGCTGGCTGGTGAACCGCTATCTGGAGCGCATCATCGGCGCCCGGTTTGACGACATCGCCCCCGTTAACACCCTGGCCAAAGCCAGTTGCCCGATTTTGCTGGTGCACGGCCTGCAAGACACCACCGTGCCCGTGATGGACGCGCACCGCATCTGGCAAAACCGCAGCACAACGCAGGCCACGCTGATGGAATGCGAAGGCACCCACGAGTCATTTGACGACCCGCACGCTGTAACGCGGCAGATTCTGAATTTTTTAGAGCCTGTGGTGCGGACGCGGGTTTAGGTGACTGGTTTGGCGGAGTGACGGTGCGCTATTTATTCAGGAGCTGTCTGCGCCCGTATTTATTGGGCTGCAAGGTTGTTTGCCTCTAGAACAGCCGCAAACTTGAGGTGTAACAGAACTTTTTGAATCAATTAGGCCGCCAGAGGCTATTTAATGGGCGCAAGCAGCTATTTAATTTGTAGCGTGCGGGTTGCCTGAAGCAGCGCCGTGATGACGCTGGCTGCATTGCCCACAAAGGGCTTGATTGACGCGCGCGCAGCACCGGGCACTGCAAAATTGTCACTGCGATAGACTGGCTGCTACACCCACATCAGGTACCCGACCAAGGGAAGTTGCCCCATGCAGTTGACACCGCAACGCGAAGAAATTGACCACCGCACCATCAAGCTGCTGGTGGGTGTAATCGCGCTGACTCTCAGCAGTTTGACCAGCTTTTTCGCGGGTACGCCCATCTCATCCATCAGCGCCGCGTACCACGTGGGCGGCTGGGCGCAGAGTTTTTTTGTTGGCTTTTTGTTTGCCATTGCAGCGTTTTTGCTAGCCTACAACGGCCTGTCGTTTCGTGAAATGGTCATGAGCAAAATTGCAGCGTTGGCCGCCATGGGCGTGGCGCTTTTCCCCTGCAAATGCGATCAGCAAGCCGAGTTTTTGCCGTATGTGCACGCCGCTGCAGCCACCACCATGTTCGTGATGCTCGCCGGTTTTTGCTATGTGTTCTTCAAGCGCGCCCGCCAAAAGGGTTACCCGCAAGCCAACATGCGGGCAGCCATTTACGCGTTGTGCGGCGCGGCGATTGTCAGCGCTATGCTGCTGCTGGCAATTGACGTGTCAACCGACGGCACAGTGAAAGCAGCATTGACAAGCCTCGGGCTCAACGGCGCAAGACTGACTTTTTATGTGGAGCACACCGCACTGATTGCGTTCGGCATTTCATGGCTGACAGCCAGCCGCGTGCTGCCAGTCATTACCCGACCGGATGAACGCTTTTCACCGCTTGGAAGTGTGCCGACTGCGTGAGTAATTGCAGGGCTTGGCGCAACAGTTGATGCGATTTGCTGAATTGCTTGATACCAAGCTTGGGTGTGGCTCGGGATGGATGAAGCAATATTACGGCTACCTAAGCGAGTCGGTGCGCTATGTAAACAGGAGCTGCTTGCGCCCGTATTCAATCGCTTAGAGCCGATTCAATCAATGATTTTGCAGCTTTTCTTGCAGCCAGACTTTAATCAGCGACTGATACGGCACATCACGCGAGTTGGCTGCTACCTTCAACGAGTCGAGCAAGTGCTGCGGCAACCGAAGTGAAATCGTCTTGGTGGTTGGCTTCAGGTTGGGCAGCGCCACCTTCCTGGCTTTTGACCAGTCGAGGTGTGCGGTAGAGTCGCGGCCGCTCCCTGTCTCCCAGTAAGCGCGCTCGTCAGCTTCGCTGGCAAATTTTGGTACGGCTTGAACGTAAGATTTAACTGGCTTGGTCATAAATAGCTCGCTCCTTTCGATGCAAATCTCTAGCGGAAATAACGCGAATCAACGAGCCTAATTGGCGCAATGTAAAACTGATGTGCAAGCCGCGCCCGCTGTCTGTCATGCCCAAAGCGTGCAAGCGCCGCTCAAGTTGACTGTGCCCAGCGTCTTCAAGGAGCAAAAGCGGGGAGTTGAAGAAAACTTGCTCCGCCTCCGCCGCAGACACACCATGCTTGTCGTTCTTTCGGGCATTTCCCGCATCCCAATCAAAGCCTGCTACGTTATCAAGATCATCAAAACTCGCCATTTTCGTATATTACCAGCATATACATTTAACTATGAAACACTCCGATTTTTCTCCTACCTCTGACAACCTGCCCCGGCTGCGCGTGAGGAAGAAAGTTGTCAGCCAGCCTGAGTTTGCCGATGCACTGACGCAGCAACTGGGCAAACGCCGCGTCACCATCATGCTGGACGGCGCGGTAGTGCGAGCAAACGAAGCACGCGCTGGCCGGCGCGGCTACCAAACACTGATCGTTGAGGCGCTGCGGCGTGGCTTGCAGGCCAATGCTGCCAAAGACGATTTGCGGGAGGTAGTGAGGCAGGTGGTTCGTGAGGAATTGCGGGCGGTTTGACTGTTAGCGCTAGCGAATTAGGAGCTGCTTGCGCACGTATTTATTGGGCTGTAAGGCTAAATGATGGAGTATTTCGGCCTTTATGGGGCTTTTGGGCGGGTGTTTTGGCTCTTGAATTGGCTTGATTTGGCAAAAACAGGCAATTTTCAATGCCGTTTAGGCCTCTAGCGCCCTGTTTATTTGCGCAAGCAGCTCCTTATTTAGTAGCATTTGAATTATGAAAATCAAACTTGATCTTGCGAATCCACAAACCTGGCCAAAGGGTCGAATCAACGAGGCGCGTCTGGATGCGACTACTGAAAGCGAGTTGGGGGCGCAGCAGGCCGTTGATGATGCCAACGCCTTGCAAGATGCAGCAAAGTACGCGGGTGTAATTCGTCAAAGCCTCGGGCTAACGCAGGCTGAAAAAGTAAGAAAAGTTGCCAAGCAGGACGATTGACTGGGCAGTGCGGAGAAGCTGGGATGCCGGGTCAAGTGCTAGCAATAGGCTCAGTCTTAGCGATTTCTCCTTAGAAAACTTCTCAGCTTTGTATACGGTGGACGAGGTGGATTTCGCACAGCATGCGGTAAATCTCGAACGTTCACTGGTACACGGCGGACAGCGTAAACCTGATTATTTAGCCGAACAACGCAATCCATAAAATGTCGGCCAGAATAAGCGATATTCTCTGTCGCAGACAGCAGTCGTACCCCTGTTCGTCGATGCCCAAGATCGCTTTGCGCGTCAGCCTCTTGACCTTCATTTCTAACTGTCCACTCGACTGTAGCGAAATCAGGAACTACGTGCGGATTGACGATCGTAAATACAAGCTCACATCCCTTTACCACACCAGATATTTCGTTGCGATGCTTAGACAAAAAAGTGCGCGGATTCGATGAAAAAACACTTACATCTATCTCCGGCAATTGCATCACGGCATATCCGGATCCTTGGTCTACCACTTCAACTTGACTAACTTCTGGAAGCGGCATCAGGAACGAGAAAGCGTCTGACCAAATCAGCGCAGCAGAAGCTTCATCTTGAGCATCTTTAGCGCGTTCAGCCACATTACGTAGTGCAGTTAAACAAGGACGAAATCCTTCCCAAGCGTCGGAAGACATCCGGTTGAGGTCTTCTGACTTGTTAACAGGATTGGCAACTTTTCGATCCTCATGTAGGCGCTCATGCATTTTTTCAATGACTGCGCCCAAGGCATCATCATCGTCAATACCCAAAAGCCGCGACACCCAAAGCTCCAAATAAGCCTCAGTTGCAGCTACGGTCAAAAAAATTGACGACGGCCGCGATTCTGGAATTTGATCGAAAGACACCGCACCCCAAGCCTTGAGGTAGCGAATAAGACGCCTCAGCTGATCTCTATCGCTTCCACTGGCTGCGTCCTTAAACCATTGATAAATAGCTTTGGGATCACTGTCTTCCCAGACGTTGGACAAACAAGCAAGACGGCGTTCATCAGAATCCGTGTTGAGATGGTATGTCGGCGTATCAATGTGAAACTGGCGTACGTATGAGGCTCGCGAGCACCGCTCTTTGGCTGGCTGCGCCACCACCAACAACTCAGCACAGGTCGTTTCATAGTTAAGTAGTTCCGTTTGAACCCAATCCCGAAGCTGACGAGGTGTTGGTTCGATATCGTTATCGTCATCCCACTCGAAATAGACCCCAACATCTACGTCATAACGCTCAGTAGGATGGACGGGTTTAATAAGGGTTGCGTACTTGTAAGAGCCCTGCAGCCTTGTGGATACGGTATACCCATGGCGAGTTCGTAATGCGACCTTCAAATGATCAGCCAAGGCATTCCACTGAACTTGTAGAAAATCACGCTGATCTGCGGTTGGAGTAACGCGACCTACAAGAGTCTGTTCCGGCGTTCCATTAAATAGCGTAGATGCATATCCCATTTACTACTCCCTGAAAATTTGAAGTTGCGGTTCGTGACTCAAGTAAGGAACAAGTCTTGTACCCAATTCGTCCGTGGTTATCTTGCGGGCAAGGGCAAGTAATGTTTTTTGAGCAACCTGAGTCGAAATATCAAGACCCATGTCTTTGGCCTGTTCCTGAGATGGTTCATAGTCCAGACGGAGGTATCTCTCACCCATTCGATGAGCAACAATTTGATCTACAAACTGCTGCTGGGACGAAATGGTCACAGAGAACAGACGACCATCAGTCATCCAATCGGCGACGCCGAATTGACGGCCTGAGTCGAAAGATAACGAATAGCTCTTAGTTGTCGTTCCCACACTTAAAAGTCGCTGCGCATTTACGGGTACATCAAAAAAGTGCTCTGCTTCATGCAGAGCAACCAAATCAGGCGCATTTGCAAAAAGACCACCATCCGCATACAAGCTTCCCTCAACCTCAGCTAGCTCAAAAAAAGTCGGCGCTGCAGAGGTGGCCAACGCTACGTCTACGACTTTCAGCTTCCAATCGCGGTTCCACTCCGCTTTATGCCGCGTCTTAAAGACTTGCGGGCGTCCCATGGTCACATTTACAGCAGCTACCGCAGCCGGATGCAGAGCATCACCAAGTGTTGCGCCACTTGGTATTAACTTTGTAATTGCCGAGCGAAGCGGTGCTGTTGAATAGCGAGGCTTGTTTCTGTAGCGCAAAAGATCAAGACCCACTGCGAGTTTGGATGTGGGGCGGGTATGCGCTGGAAAAATATTTGGGCCCTCCGCCATGAAAACCTCGACCACTTTTTGCATTGGGACTTCAAAGGCAACGGCCAACGCAACAATGCCTCCAATTGAGGTGCCGCAGGTGAAATCGAAACGCCTCCCAATTGGAACGCCTATGTGATCTTCAATACCCTGAAGCACCTTTGCAGTGAAAAGACCACGGTAACCCCCACCAGTTAGTGCAATCGATTGGAAAGGCTGTTGGGGAGACCAGTTCAACTGCAACTCGATTCTTAACGATTCACTATCAAATTAATAGTCTGTAGCATTTGCATCTATCAGTCTCACGAGTGTTTGCTCATCCACAATCCCGTCTTGCGACGCAGCCTCAAAGTCTGCATTTATCAGTTTGTCCTGGCTAGCGCTTTGCGAATAAGCCTCAGCCAAACTGATCTCTTGTGCTGTCGGATTTGCCGAATTCACAGTTTTCGTATTTGACTTCGTCATCTTAAAAATCCCCGCCCCCACTCCCATGCGCCAGGCTCTCAAACTTGGTGATGCGGTTGATAAACGCGAGCTTGACGGTGCCTGTTGGGCCGTTACGTTGTTTGCTGATGATGACTTCAGCCACGCCGGGTTCCTTGCAGGCTTCTTTGGTGTAGTACTCGTCGCGGTAGATGAACATGATGATGTCGGCGTCTTGTTCAATCGCGCCGGACTCGCGCAGGTCGCTCATCATGGGGCGCTTGTCGGTGCGGCTCTCAACCCCCCGACTAAGCTGCGACAGGGCAATCACGGGGCATTGCAGCTCCTTGGCCAGCATCTTTAGGCCACGCGATATTTCGCCCACCGCTGTGGCGCGGTTTTCTTCGCTCATGCTGCTGGACACGCTCATGAGTTGCAAATAGTCGACCACGATCAAGCCCAGCTTGCCGCACTGCTTGGCCAGGCGCCTGGCATTGGCGCGCAGCTCGCTGACGGTCAGGCCCGGCGTTTCGTCAATGTGCAGCGATATGTTGCGCAGCTTTTCAATCGCCTCGGTCAGGCGCGGCCACTCTTCGTCGGTCAGTGCGCCCGTGCGCAAATGGGTTTGGTCAATGCGGCCAATCGAGCCGACGATACGCACCGCCAGTTGCGACGCACCCATCTCCATTGAGAACACGGCCACGGGCAGGCCTTCGTTTAGCGCGACGTGTTCGGCGATGTTGATTGCGAGGGCTGTGTTGTGCGTCACCACGTCTTGGTCGGTGATGTACAGCTTGCTGGGGTGGCTAACTGATATGCATTGGCACGGCGCTTTGCGGGTGGGTGTGATGCTGCTAACCGTGAGGCGCTTTTTGCGCTGCCACTGGTCAGGGGCTCTGGCAACTTTTTCTGCCAACGAGAAGAGTGACTTTGGCTCGGGGTGAGAGATGTTGCAGACGTAAGCCGTTAAGCCTGCCATGCGCATGCCTGCCACATTGGTGAAATGCGGTTGCTTGGGATTAATTGTGCACCAGCCACCCAGCGACCGGGCGAGTTCTTGCACGTCTTTTGCCAATTGGTGGCTAGCCGTTGAAAAGCGGACTGTGCCCCACTTTTCAACCCAGCCATCGGTGTCTAGCAGGCCACGCAGTACGGCCAGGCGCGCGGCCTTGTGTGCTTCAAGGTAAGTGCGTGGAATGAATTTGTGGTCACTGGCCAGGCCAGACAAACCCAGCGCTTGCAACTGCATGCGCAATGTGTTTGACTGAACGCCTGCCACGCCTTTGGCATGAGCGCCGTCTTGCCTGACGATGCGCCAGTCATAGCGACCGGCGTGGTTCATAGTCATGCCGCGTCCTATGCCTTCGGTCATCAGCTCCAGCATTTGCGGCGCGGCGGTTGAGAAGCGAACGGTGCCTGTGCCCGTCAGGCAGCCATC